>NZ_JBXAYG010000001.1:300000-394577 GCF_056782155.1 Dellaglioa sp. CoH-55-MRSF-9
TGTTTCAAATTGTGCCATTTGTCTGTCTGTTAAATTAATGTCTTTTTCAGCTAATGCTTGACGAAATTCTTCTGGATTCATATGACTGGCCCTCCGTTATTTGTGAAACAAAACGATGTTTCACGTCCTGTTTAACTTTAACGTATTTAGGCCAGAAATACAAGCCAACTGTAAGATTCTCTATCCTACTAATTTATCAAATTTTTTAAGTTTTGAAATTAATAATTCGACAAATTTTGCACGGTCAATTGATAGTAAGACTTCTGTATTTTTTTCTAATCCCAATAAATCAAATTTATCAACGATTGTCTCACCTTTAGTAAGATCACCATTCACCTCAACATCAACATGGTACTTTTCACTTGTGAATAATTCAGGATGTAACATCCAAGCAATTGTACAAGGGTCATGTAATGGAATACCGTCGAATCCCCATTTTTCTTGACCATAGTAAATACCATAAAATTTCAATAACCCGTAGGCTGATTGCGCTACTTTATTATTAATCTTACCAATTTCTTCAATTTCAGAATCTAAAATTTGTGCTTGATGAGTTAAGTTTAATCCAGCCATAACCATTGGAATAGAGTCATTTAAAACCATTTTTGCTGACTCTGGGTCCACGGCAATATTAAATTCTGAACCAGGTTTAACATTTCCAACATCCGTTGAGCCACCCATAAAGACAATTTTTTCAATTTTATTTTTTAATTCAGGATAGACAGCTAAAAATAGTGCCATATTCGTCATTGGGCCCGTGACAACCATTGTAACTTTTTCAGCACTTTTAGATAATGTTTCTGCAATTAACTCAATTGCTGTTAAATTAGTTGCTGGAATTTCAGATTTAGGTAACTCTGTTCCATCAACACCAGTATCTCCATGAACGGCATCGGCAATCATTAATTCTTGTAGTAAAGGTTTTTTATTTCCACTAGCAACTGGAACATCTGTCCGTTCCATCAATGTTAGTAGTCGACAAGCGTTATCAAATGTTTTATCAGGTGTTTGATTTCCAGCGGATGTTGTCACCGCACGTAAATCAAATTCTGGTGAAGCAATAATCATCATTAACGCTAATGCGTCATCATGTCCTGGATCACAATCTAAAATAATTGGTGTTTTTGTCATAATAAAATCTCCTCTTCAATCGAATTATTTTTCTGCATTTTTAATGCAATTAATAAATATATTTATGATCAGCCTTATTAAAATTCCAGAATGGTACTTTTACAACACCTTGAATTTTCGACTTATCAACGAACCCCCAGTAACGACTATCATTAGATACTGAACGATGATCTCCTAGAACAAAATATTTATCTGAAGGTACTCTGATAGCTGAAGTATCTTTAGCCCATTGATTATCTACAGCCAATGACTTGAATGTCCAGTTTTTAGCATTTATGTTCTGAACCCTTGTCCCTACTGTTTTTTGATAAGTTGAAATATAAGGTTCTTCAATTTCTTTACCATTAACATAGACATGATCATTTTTAAATTCTACTGTATCACCAGGCATTCCAATAACACGTTTAACATACTCTTGACCCTCAGTTGCATCAGGATCTACGCCGTATGCATCAAAAACAACAGTACTAAAGCGCTTAATATCAATAACTTTAACAACAGCAACATGCTCATTATTAACTAAGTTAGGTTGCATCGATGGCCCATCAACACGTACCATTGTGACAACAAATGTTTTTAAAAGCATCGCGATTATTAAACCGATTGCAATCGGTATAATCCAACTCATTATTTCTTTAACTATTCTTTTCATATTTCCACCTAATCATTATATTTTTTATCCCCTTATTTAGTTAATTATACGCCAACTATTTAAGGACTTTCAATATCCAATAATTCAAATGATACCAGACAATGAAATCCCTTTCTATTAAAACTTAAAATTTCATTTGCAACCATGTAAAACGACTGGTATAGTTTTAATTAGTTCTAGTAGTATAGAAACATAAGGTTTCTGTAATATCTTTGTAACATCGGGGGGCAATATATTTTAATTTAAAATATATTGAAAGTGTTCTAAACCATTATTGCACATGGGATTTACTAAATTAAATAAATTATAAGTTAAATACATAAATCATCATTATCATTGATATATAAACATTACTTAGTATATATTACAAAATCATGCTAAGTTGTAATAGTTTTTGTATTTGATTGCAACACTAACCGGTTACAATAGTTACTGTAGTATAAATCCAATAAAATAAGAAAGTAGATGTGACTCAACTTGAATAACACACTTAAATCATTATTACTCGGTACAGTTGGTACCGCTGGCCTCCTTCTTGCATCTAACGCAACTGCTGATGCAGCAACAGTTAAAGTTCAAACAAACGATACTGTTTGGGCTTTTTCTCAGAAGTATGGCGTTTCAATCAAAACAATCGAAACTTTAAACAATATTGACGCAAATTCTCATATTATTGTAAGTGGTCAATCATTAAATATTCCTGAAAAGGATAGCAACGCTAAAGCAAGCTCAACACAAAAAAGTACTTCAGCTAAAACAAGTACTATCGTTACTACTAATACTTCAGTAAATAAAACATCCGTTACTGTTAAAAATGGTGATTCATTATGGTCAATCGCTAAAGAAAATGGCATTTCAATCTCAGCACTTCGTTCGGCTAATGGATTTGCTGATAACTCAGCACTTATCTTACCCGGTCAAAATTTAACATTAACTGGTTCAAAAGCGGTAGCTGCAAGTACTACTGTTACTCCCGCTAAAGTAACACCAGCTAAAACTGTTAAAGTAGAAACAAGTACTGCTAAACCAGTTGCTACAACTCCTAAAGCAGAAGTAAGTGCTGCTAAATCAGTTACTGCAACTCCTAAAGTAGAAACAGCTACACCTAAAGCAGCATCTACTACAAATAATAAGACTGTTACTGTTAAAAACGGCGATTCATTATGGTCAATCGCTCAATCAAACGGTATTACTATCTCAGCACTATGTGATGCTAATGGTTTATCTTCTAATTCAATGATTAACCCTGGCCAAACATTAAACTTAACAGGTTCAATGGCTAAAGTAGCTTCTACAACTGCTGAAAAAGTTGTTACACCTGCAAAAGCTACAACAACACCTAAAGCTGCTGTAACTTCTAATGCTACTTCAACACCTAAGGCTGCTACAAGTTCTAATACTGCTTCAACAGCTAACACTGCTGTTGCAAGTTCTAATACTACTTCAACAACTAATACTGCTGCTGCAAGTTCTAATACTACTTCAACAACTAATACTGCTGCTGCAAGTTCTAATACTACTTCAACAGCTAATACTGCTGCTGCAAGCTCTACAACACAAACAGCAAGCTACTCAGCAAGCAAAGTTATCTCTGTTGCTAAAGCATACATAGGTACTCCTTATGTTTGGGGTGGATCAACTCCTTCTGGTTTTGATTGTTCAGGATTCACACAATATGTATTCGCAAAAGTTGGTATTAACTTAAACCGTAATACTATTGGACAAGAATCAAATGTTTCTAAGAAATCAACTGCTGCTGCTCAACCTGGAGATTTATTATTCTGGGGAGCTCAAGGTTCTACATACCATGTTGGTATTTACTTAGGTGGTGGCCAATATATCGCTGCTCCAGAACCTGGTCAAAATGTTAAAATTGGTGCATTAGCATATTACCCTGCTTCATTTGCTGGTACTGTTAATAAATAATATTATGAAGGTCCCACTCACTAAGTGAGTGGGACCTTTTTTTATGGATTTTAATATATAAAGTATTCTGGTTCGGAATCTATAAAAGTTGCTAAGATTGGAAATAAGTCCGTTAGAAATCTGAATTTTATTATTTGTTCCTTCTAAAAGAGTATTAATCGAATAATTATTAATGTTTGGAAATATCTTCACATCACGCCATCATAAGATTATGTCTGCTATTTAAAAACAAAAATCTTATACTCTTCGGCTTATTCATCATTAATCAAAAACTGGTATTTAATGCTTTTTACCCTACTATTAACAAGTGATATTTGAAACCTTTTATCTTTAAAAATCGTTACTCATTTTAAAATGTTTCATGTGAAACATTTTAAAATGGCATAAATACATAGAAGCAAAACTAACTTTTTCTTTTAATTTTGGCTATTTGGTGTATTATAAAGCTATTCGGGCCCTTAGCTCAGTTGGGAGAGCGTCTGCTCCGCAAGTAGAAGGTCGACGGTTCAAATCCGTTAGGGTCCATAGTAACCACTACAGATTTTAAAAATCAAAAAAGAGATTAACTTCAATTTGAAGTTAATCTCTTTTTCTTACGTTTCTATTTAATAAGGTTTTCCATTTGCAACGTGTTTTGCATGTTGCAACAGCGCTGTCATAGTTTCAATAATATGCGGATCGTCAATTTGATAGTACATTAACTTTCCTTCTCGTCTCTGACTAATTATTTGATGCGTTTTTAATAAACTTAATTGATGAGATAAGTTTGTTTGTTCAACATTAAGTATCTTTGATAATTCAGTTACATTATATTCATGTTGTTCCAATAAATAGATTAATTGTAATCTTATTCGATTATTCAATAGCTTAGTTATCATAATTGATTCATCAAGTTCACTTTTTGGAATTTCATTGTACGGTTGCATTATTTTCCTCCTACATAAAGTGCTGAATAGTACCACTTTCTAATAATATATATAGACCTAAGAAAACATAAACAATTAGAGTGATTAAATTACCAAAATTTTGAAAAAATTCTTGGATTTTAGGTAAATTAGTAATCATTTTACTCAACCATGTAATGATACATAAGAATATAAAAAATAGCATCAGTACAATAGGTACATCCCTAATAGATAATGTCGTGAAAAATGGGACGTAGATAGCAAGATTATCTGGTCCACAAGTTGCAATAGTAATCATAATTACATTTAAAATTATGCCTTGACCCGGTTTTCCTAATTTCTCCCGGACCTCATTACCCTCATCTTCATCACTAAAATACATTTTTATACCCATTATAATCGGAATAAGTCCCAAAAATCCTAAGATCCATTCTTCAGGAATCAGTTTTAACCAAAAGGCAGCAATCAAACTAACTGCTATAAGCGTCCCACTACCAAGTAGCTCTCCTATAAATATTAATTTTTCTTCATGTTTATTTTTATACTTAGCAAAAATAATAATTAGAATTAAAAGATAATCGATATTTGTTGAAATGAATGCGAGTACAGTTGAACCTAATAGTGTGACCATTATAGCATCTCCTCTATATGATATATTATTCATATGATATTTTGTTCATGTGAATAATATATCATATGTTAACGTCCATGTAAACGGTTAAATATAAATTTATTAGTACCTTATTTATTCAAAAATATGCTAGAATTAGTTTATTATCTATTACTTCGGAGGAATTCATATGGACTATCTAATACTGTTACTACCTATTTTATTGTTAGCTATTTGGTATATCAGCTTTCACAAAGAACCACGTCAATTAATTAATGGATTTCTGTTCAATATATTTGTCATTTCTTTAATAGGTGTACTCGCTACTTCCCCTATCAATTTTATGAAAAATAGCGCTGTTTTTATTATCATTGTTGGCGCTATAGGTTTGATATTACTTTCAATTGCAACTATTCCATTTTTATTAATTAATACTGGACTAGTCTTTAAACGTGAAAGTTATTCATTAGCTAACATGCTTGGACTACTACTTGCTATTGTTCTTATCATTCGCTGGTTTGTGACACCTTTAATCAGTACGTGGCCTTGGTATCTTCAATTACCATTTAATTTTGCTTCGTTGACTGGCTTATATCTTATGTTCGCTTTTTTAAATTTCTTGTCTGTTAGTATTTTATATAGCTTACGACGTCCAAAATATGATCAAGACTACATCATTGTACTAGGTGCAGGTTTAATCAACGGTTATAAAGTTAGTAAACTACTTGCCAACAGAATCAAACGTGCTACCAATTTTGCGGACAAACAAATACTATTAGGCGGTAAACGCCCGATTATTATTTTTTCAGGTGGGCAAGGTAATGATGAGTCTATTTCAGAAGCACAGGCAATGCAAAAATGGGCCATCGACAGTGGTTATCCAGAAGAATTTACATTACTAGAAGACAAATCAACAACGACTTTTGAAAATATGCGTTTCTCAAAAAAAATAATTGATCTTGATCATAGAGGGGATCATATTTTATTCAGTTCAAATAACTACCATATCTTTCGTGCTGCAATATTTGCACGAATGGTTGGTGTAAATGCTCAAGGCATTGGCGGGAAAACGCCATGGTATTTTTTACCTAATGCGTTCTTGCGTGAATTCATTGCTATCATAATGCTTCATAAAAATCGTCATTTTATAGTTATTTTGTTGCTCCTTTTACTGTCTATTTTTCAACAGCTTTTTAAATAATTATTACTTCAATACTTACTTAAATTAATTAATCTACTTAAAAGGATAAACCTTTAATTTATGTCATATTGACAAAACTCAGTACTATCGTTAGAATTAATTTTTATTAATATCAGTCTTATAAATTAACTATTTTTGTTGTAATCTAAGCATTAGCTAATAAAAGCTAATGCTTTTTTTATACAGTTTTTTAGTAAGGGAGATTTTATTTATGAATGGGATAGATATACACGATAATTTGAAGGTATTACAAGATTTAAAATTTTTAATTTATGACTTTAGTAACCATAGGATTGATTTTCACAATTTTGATATTTTAACTTTAGATTTACCTACCAAACAAATTGATTTAGTCTCAGCCTATCAAGCACAAAAAATTGACCACACTATTGAAGAAATAGCATGGTCAATCATTAATGATAATCATTTATAAACGGATTACTTTAAGCAATAATTCAGCTGTCGCTTCTCTTTTTTCTTTGGGTAAAGAAGCAAGATAATTAATCAAATCCAGCGTTGCAACACCTTTTAAATTTTGATTAGTAAAGAAGTCAGCTAACGTCATATCCAGCGCTTCAGCAATATCTGATAATTTTTTTATTTTAATATTATCTAACTTACCTCGCTCTATCAAAGAAATTAAACTAACAGAAGATTTTGATTTTTCAGCCAGTTGCTCAATGGTCATATTCAATAATTTTCGTTTAGCACGAATTAAAATTCCTATTTTTTTAAGCATATTAAACTCCTAATCAGAAAGGTTCTCTTTATGGTAAAGGTTTTTAAAACAATCAAACAGATTATAGCTTATCTTTTTTTAATATATATATATATACAAAAACCTTTTAAGCTGATAAAATAACTTAAGTTTCGTTTAAGGTTTGTCTTTATTCGTTGATTTAGTAATTTAAATCTAAGGAGGCCACGGGGGGTATTACTAATTCTGCATCTAACAACCTAAAAAAATACATAAGTACCAATGATTAAAATCCTATTTTATGCGATTGAGTTAGCCATTATTTTATAAACTAAAACTCGCTATGTATACACTAGATTTGGTAACTTTTAGTTAAGTAGTCAAAGTTAATCATATTATTAAGGTAGTTAAAAAGGAGATCCAATGATTAAAAAAGAACAAATCTATTATGCGCCTTCAGATGATTTATCTGGGAGTACGACAAAAAAATTCTGTCCTAATTGTGGAAGTGAAGTTCCTAAGGATGGTAATTTCTGTCCTAATTGTAATTTTGATTTACGTGTTAATTCAGTTGCGTCACAGCAACCTGTTACGCCGGTTCAACCAACACAACAACAAATGCCACCTACACAAACACGAACTGCAAATCCTAAATTACCCATCTCAGGTAAAACAAAATTCATCAGAATTTTGATTGGTATTATCGCTCTTATTATTGTTGTTGGCTACTATGCTGGAACAAAATATTACTCAAAAGAAAATCAAATTGAACGAATTACAGATGCATTAAAAACCGATAAAAACATGGAAGCTTATTTTTCAACATCGGATACGGCATTAAAAATTACTGATGAGTCTATGAAACCTGCATCAGATGCATGGGGTAGTACAGACTCTCTTAAAACTTTTAAAAACGAATTAACCAATGGAGCAAGCACTTCAACACATTTTCATTTAAAAGAAAATGGTAAACATTGGTTATTATTCCCTAAATATACGGCTGACTTTTCAACCGTTTCCGTTAACTTATCAACGAATAGCTCTGGGGCTGTTATCAAGATGAATGATAAAAAAGTTGCTACAGCTGACTCTGATAATTACAGTAAAACAATCTCAAATCTAGTTCCCGGTAACTACACAATAGAAGCAGCTGGCTCTATTGATGGTACTAAACTAAATAATAAATCGACTGAGACGCTCACTAGTTCAACTTCTAACGTCAATTTAGATTTAAGTACACTTACTTTTAGAATTAAAAGTATCGCAAATGCTGATATCTATGTTAATTCTAAAAAAGTTGGTACAACTGATGATGATGGTTCTGCAACAATTGGCCCTATTGCCTCTTCTGGAAACAATCGATTGCAGCTTAAAGAAAAGGTCGGAGACAACACTCTCGTTACCAGTGAATACCAAATTTCAGGTAGCGATGATGATAACGACGTAACTTTAAATAATACAGATGAAAATGGCTTTCAAGATAGTTCTAGTAGCAATTTATTCAATATTAATTTTCCTAATATGTTAACTCTAGATGATGCAGAAAGTTATATAGACAATTTATTTACCCAAATTGATGACTACACTATCGATGGTGATGACTCTAATGAGGATTCAAATGATAGTTATGGCTCAATAGGCAGTTTCTTTGTTAATGGCTCAAGCAATGCAGATGCCAAGGCATGGGTGACTATTGCTAAAAATTATCATGATGATGATGCAATCAGTAGTGTCTCTTATGACGCTAAAGTATTATCAGTAACACCGACAGATAAAAATAAATTTGATGTCGCTTATGATGTTACTTATACGTTCGATTTCACTGATAGTGACGATAATTATTCAACTAAAACACAAGTATTTAGATATACTGCTAAAGTTAATTATTCTAATAACGATGACTTCTTAATCAAGTCAATTACACCCGCTAAAAAAATTAGTGAAAAAATTGAAGACAACTAAACTTTGGAGGAAATAATCATGAAAACATGCCCAAACTGTAGTTCACAACAACCAGAAAATGTAAAATTTTGTACAAACTGTGGATTTGCCTTTTCCATTAAACCAGCCCAAGAAACGGCCGCAACACAATCACAAAACGTACAAGAACCAACAAAATTCCAACAACAATACACGCAACAACAAGATACTAAAGCTCAAAATGAGAATATTGAACAAGCTAAAACATTCGCATCAAATTATTGGTCTTATTTCTTAAATGCCATTAAACATCCCACAATTTTAGAAAATGGTCATAAATATTTCGGCTTTACGACAATTATTTTATTCGCCATATTTAATGATATTTTTGTAAAATTAATAATGGATAATGTTGCTAAATCTGTTAATTCAAGTCTATTTTCAGGACTCTTTAACACTCAAAGTACCTATGCGCCAACAATTGACAGTAGTGTCTACGCAAAATTATTTTTCTTAACACTACTAGCTTTTGCCTTTTACATACTAATTGGATTTTTTGTTCGTAATGTTGTTTTAGGCGATAAGAGTGATACCTTACTTTCATTTACAAATCGCTTTACACACTACCTCATGATCAATCTTGTATTAGCTGTCCTTAGTATGCTTTTCATGCTACTTGGAATGAGAGGCCTTGCTGTATTCATGTATGCTTTAATGGCCCTTATCATGAGTATTGCTTTCATTTTATCGATGATTATTGATACAAATCCACTTAAAATAGATAAACTTTACGGCGTTGTCATTGGACAACTTCTATTAGCTTTAGTTTTCATGATTGTTATGTCAGTATTTGCTGTCAGTTTAGCAGCCAACATAGCTTCAATCATCTCTGCAGCTGGATTTTAAGTTTATTGCTTAACCTAATTATAAAAAGTTAAAAAGGCACCAATCAAGTATACTTGATTGGTGCCTTTTCTGCATTTCTGTACTATTAATTATTAACTTTAGCAATCTTACCCTGTTCAATATAAACAGCAAGAATTGATAAATCAGCAGGATTCACACCACTAATACGACTAGCTTGAGCTAATGTTTCTGGTTGAATCTTAATGAATTTTTGACGCGCTTCCGTCGCAATTCCTTCAATAGAATCGTAATCAATATTTGTTGGAATTTTTTTAGCTTCCATACGTTTTAACTTCGCAACTTTTTCTTGTGCTTTTTTAATATAGCCTTCGTACTTAAATTGGATTTCTACTTGTTCAATAATTCTATGGTCTAATTCATGGTCAGGACCTGGAATAAACTTCTCAATGTCTGCGTAAGTTACCTCAGGGCGACGTAAAAATTCATTAGCCAACACGCCATCTTTCAAAGCGGCACTATTATGTTCTGCTAAGAATGCATTCACATCTTCAGTAGGTTTAATACGGAATGATTGTAATCTAGCTTTTTCGGCTTCAATTTCAGCTTTTTTAGCTTTAAAAATAGCTAATCTCTTTTCAGAAATTAAACCAATATCATATCCTTTTTCAGTTAAACGTAAATCAGCGTTATCATGACGTAAGATTAAGCGATATTCAGCACGAGATGTTAATAGACGATAAGGTTCGTTTGTCCCTTTTGTTACTAAATCATCAATCATAACACCGATATAAGCGTCACTTCGATTTAACGTAAAATCTTCGCGGCCTAAAGCACGTAACCCAGCGTTAATTCCTGCCATTATTCCTTGTCCAGCAGCTTCTTCATATCCAGAAGTCCCGTTTGTTTGACCAGCGGTATATAAATTCTTCACTAATTTAGTTTCAAGCGTTGGTCGTAATTGATAAGGAGCCACGACATCATATTCAATCGCATAACCCGGACGCATTAATTCAGCGTTTTCAAGGCCCTTAATTGAATGAATAATATCTTGTTGGACTTCTTCCGGCATTGACGTAGAAAGGCCCTGAACGTAAAATTCGTCCGTTGAACGGCCTTCTGGTTCTAAGAAGAGCTGATGACGAGGTTTATCAGAGAAACGAACAATTTTATCTTCAATAGATGGACAGTAACGTGGACCCACACCTTTAATAATTCCTGAGAACATAGGTGCACGATCAAGGTTAGCATTAATAATCTCATGCGTTTTCAAGTTGGTATACGTTAACCAACAAGATAATTGATTTTTAACATCAATATAATCTTCATCAGGTGTTTCAAAACTAAAGTGGTTAGGTTCAACATCCCCTGGTTGTTCATCAGTCACACTGTAATCAATTGTATTCCCATCAACACGAGGTGGTGTTCCAGTTTTAAAACGTTCTAAATCAAATCCAAGAGCTTCAAGATTTTCAGATAATTTAATTGCAGGTTGTGAATTATTAGGACCTGATGAATAACTCAATTCGCCAATAATAATCTTACCGCGAGCAGCCGTTCCAACTGTTAAAACAACACTTTTAGAACGGTATTTTGCCCCAGTATTTGTTACAACACCATGACATTCGCCATCTTCAACAATTAAACTATCGACTGTTCCTTGACGTAACGTTAGGTTTTCTTCTTTTTCCATTGTATGTTTCATTTCACTTGAATAAAGATGTTTATCAGCTTGTGCCCGTAATGCTCTAACAGCTGGACCTTTACCAGTATTTAACATACGCATTTGTACATAAGTTTTATCGATGTTACGACCCATTTCGCCACCTAAGGCATCAATTTCACGTACAACAATTCCTTTAGCTGGACCACCAATTGAAGGATTACATGGCATAAAAGCAACCATGTCTAAACTAATTGTGATAAGTAATGTTTTATTACCCATTCGTGCAGCAGCGAGTGCTGCTTCTGAACCAGCATGTCCAGCACCAACCACAATTACATCATAATCTGGGCCGTCATAAGTTTTAATGTCCATTTATATTCTCCTATTTACTAACAATTATTTACCTAAACAGAATTGACTAAATAATTCTGTGAGTAATTCATCTTTGTAGCTATCACCAGTGATTTCACCAAGTAATTCCCAACTTCTAGTCATGTCAATTTGAACTAAATCGATTGGCATACCGGAAGCAATCCCAGTGATCACATCATCTAAAGCAGTCTCAGCTTGATTTAACAAGCCAATATGACGAGAATTAGTAATCATAACTGTTGTTTGGCTATTTTCAATTCCACCAAAGAATAAGTTAGCAATTTTTTCTTCAAGTTGCTTCACACCTTCATGATTTAAGACAGAAATAGAAATAATTTCCGTTGGATCAACCATACTTTCTAATTCTTTACGATCTAGATTTTCTGGTAAATCTGTTTTATTTAAGATAACAATTCGTTTATCATTCTGTGTTAATTTAATGAGCTGCTTATCTTCAGCAGACAAAGGTTCATTGCTATTCAAAACAAGCATGACTAAATCAGCTTGAACAATCGCTTCTTTCGAACGTTCAACCCCAATTTTTTCAACCTTATCTTCTGTATCACGAATACCGGCAGTGTCTACCAATTTCAAAGGTACACCCATAACGTTAACGTATTCTTCAATCACATCACGCGTTGTTCCAGCAACATCAGTTACAATGGCTTTATCTTCATGTAATAAGTGATTCAAAAGACTTGATTTACCAACATTAGGTCGACCAATTATGGCAGTAGCTAATCCTTCACGTAATACTTTACCTTGTTGCGCTGTTTGTAGTAATTCTTGAACATATTGCTTAACATCACGTGCTTTTTCAAGCAATAATTTAGTCGTCATTTCTTCACCAGCATCGTATTCTGGATAATCAATATTAACTTCAACTAATGCCAAAACATCTACGATATCTTTACGTAAATTGCGGATTAGACGTGCTAAATTACCATCTAACTGATTTAGTGCAACTTTCATTGAGCGATCTGTTTTAGCACGAATTAAATCCATAACAGCCTCAGCTTGAGATAAATCAATTCGACCATTTAAGAATGCTCGTTTTGTAAATTCACCAGGTTCAGCTAAGCGTGCCCCATTACTTAATAATAATTGTAAAATTTGATTCGTTGGTACAATACCACCATGACAGTTAATTTCAATCACATCTTCACGTGTAAATGTTTTAGGTGCTAACATAACTGAGACCATGACCTCATCGACTTCTTCATCCGTTTTAGGATTTAAAATATGTCCGTAGTTAATGGTATGACTATCAACGTTACCTAAATTTTTCCCTTTAAATACATTATTAGCAATTTGAACGGCATCCTCACCACTTAATCGAACAATTGAAATGGCACCTTCACCAGGTGGTGTTGATATAGCGGCAATTGTATCAAATTCTGTTAATTCTGGCATATCTTTAAATACTCCCTTCAAGTGCTCTATTAGCAGTTAATTAATCATATTCTTTAAATTTTTTCAAACAAAAAAAGGGCCCACTCCACGCCCTAAAAGGACGTGGATAAAGCACCTTCACTACTTTATCTAATATTAAGTTCAATGCCAATAATATACTTTTTTTACCGACATTTGTCAACAAGTCTGTTTGATGATTCTAATTCACTAACCACGAATACCGCGATTTTCTAATTTATTAGTAATCACTTTTAATTCATTAACATAACCAAGATATTCTTCTTCAGTCATATCAAATGAAGTAAAACAATTCGACATTTGTTTCATAATTCTATGTTTACTTCTTTTAGCTTTTCCAGTCAATGAGACATTCACACGGCGTTCATCCTCAGGATCTCTAGTCCGAAGAATCCAATCATCCTTTTCCATACGTTTTAAAAGTGGTGTTAATGTTCCGTTATCTAGATGTAACTTCGCACCAAGTTCCTTCACCATAACAGGTGACGTTTCCCACAATGAAAGTAACGTAATATATTGCGGATACGTTAAGCTAAATTCCTTCAGTGATTCTGTATAAAATTTATTGTAATCTTTTTGTGCTGTGTAAATAGCAAAACATAGTTCATCTTCTAATTTTTCTGGATCATGTTTTAAAGCCATGGGTGGGGACTCCCTTCTATTACTGACTATTTTTTATTTTTAGGCGCTACAATTACTGAGCGCTTAGGTTCTGTTCCAATCGATGTTGTTTTGATTCGGTTATTTCGTGCTAAATAAAAATGAATTTGCTTACGTTCGTTAGCAGGCATCGGGTCTAATTGTACCGTCTCACCCGTTCTAATAACATCCTTGGCCACTTTAATTGCAAGGCGCTCAATCGTTTCTTCGCGACGTTTACGGTAGCCACCAACATCTAGAATAACATTCATTCTGCTAACTGCTTTTTGATTCATATTAACTTGTGCTAAATATTGCAAAGCATTTAAACTTTTACCGTGTTTACCAATTAATAATCCTTGTTTACTCGTATTAAAATCATATGTTACCTGACGGCGCTCAAATTGAACATTAATTTCTGTATCAATACCCATTAATTCTGTAATGTCGGCCAAATAATAACCAACATCATGAACTGCTTTTTCATTAAGTTGACTTCTAGCAGCTTTTTCTGCTGCTGTTAGAGGCTTTGATGTAACACTATCTTTTTTTTCATCAATAATTTTCTTGCTTACTGGTTTTTCTGTTATTTTTTTTTCAATTAATTCAACTTCTGCCTTTTTGCGGCCAAAAAATAAAAATCCAGACTTACCTTCATTGATTATTTTAATTTCAATCTGTGTTTTTTCAAGCTTTAATGCAGCCAAACCGTTACTCACAGCTTGATCAACATTTTTTCCAGTAAATATGGGCATGTTCATCCTCCAAATATAATTATCATCGTTATATTATAGCACTAATTGACCCCTTATCTATACCCTTTTTCAGAACGATTTTTTTGAAAAGTTCTTTCATTTGACAAAATCTATAGGACTCAGCCTATAATGAAAATACTAAATATAAAAACTCGGAGGATTAATTCTATGAATAAATTAACAGACACATATGAATTAGCAAATGGTGTCAAAATTCCTGTTGTTGGTTTTGGTACTTGGCAAACACCAAGTGGTGATGTTGCTAAAGCATCTGTAAAATCAGCATTAGCTTCTGGTTACATACATTTAGATACTGCTGAAATGTACCACAATGAAAGTAGTGTTGGAGAAGGTATTGCCGAAAGCGGTGTTGCTCGTGAAGATATCTTTTTAACAAGTAAATTAGCTAATACAGCTCATACGTACGATGAAACACAAACAGCATTTGCACGAACATTAAAAGATTTAGGTGTTGATTACCTTGATTTATTCTTGATTCACTGGCCAAATCCTGCTGCTTATCGTGAAGATAATTGGGAAAGTCATCTTCAAGAAACATGGCGTGCATTTGAAGATCTTTATAATGAAGGTAAAATTAAAGCCATTGGTGTTTCTAACTTCCGTCCTCGTCATTTTAAAATTTTGGAAGAAACACAAACAATTACACCAATGATTAATCAAATTAGATTAGCTCCTGGTGATACTCCCAAAGAGACAATTGATTATTGTCACAAGCATAATATTCAATTAGAAGCTTATAGCCCATTAGGAACTGGTGCTATCTTTACGGAACCAACAATGGTTAAAATTGCTAATCGTATTGGTCGCAGTGTTGCACAAGTTACCTTACGTTGGTCATTACAAAATGGATTCTTACCACTTCCCAAATCTGTTCATGCTGACAGAATTGAAGAAAATACTCATTTATTTGATTTTGAATTATCTGATGAAGACATGGCAGAAATCAACTCTCTAGATGGTGTTGTTGGTCATGCTCAAGATCCAGATACAGCAACTTTCTAAAATGTTTCACGTGAAACAAAAATGCGTAACCAGATATATTCTGGTTACGCATTTTTAGTTATCTATAGTTTGATGATGCATTTGGCATGACTATTGCACATATGATGTAAACAATAATACCAGGGAATGCTGCACTCAGGACACTTAAAAGAACGTACCCTATTCTTGTTAATGTTGGGTCCCAGTTAAAAAATTCAGCAATACCACCGACAACACCAGCAATAATTCTATTATTAGATTTTGTTAATTTTCTCAATTTTAATCCTCCTCTTGTTAACCTTTTATGTAATTATATCCAAAATAAAAAACCAAAGCCACTAAATGGACTTTGGTTTTCAAAAATTACTTTTTGTTACGGCCCTTATAAGCTTTCTTTTTCGCTTTTTTAATAGCCTGTACTTTTTCTTTTTCAAGACGTACTTTTTCTTCACGTTCACGTGTAATTTTAAATGGATTATTAATTAACAATGTTTGTCCAACTGAGAATGCATTGGTAATAACCCAATATAATGACAAGGCTGATGGTAAGTTAACAGCTGTCACAAGAATCATTATTGGTGTACCATAAACCATCATCGTTGACATTGAGTTTGCTTCAGGTTGGGACATAACACCCAACTTAGAAACAAAGTAAGTTAAGATTGCAGCAAAAATTGGTAAGATGAAGTACGGATCTTTATCACCAAGCTGTAACCATAAAAATTCACCCGTCTTCAAAACGTTCGTTCTCAAAATAGCTTGATAAAGAGCTAATAAAATCGGCATCTGTACTAATAATGGTAAACATCCAGCAACAGGATTAATGCCTGCTTCTGCATATAATTTCTGTTGTTCTTCACGTAATTTTTGAACAGTTGCAGCATCTTTACCAGAATGCTTAGCTTGAAGTGCCTTCAATTGAGGTTGAACTTCAGCTGTTTTACGCATACTTTTTGTTTGATAAATCATTAATGGTAATAAAATAACCCTAATGATTATGGTAAAGATGATAATACCAACACCATAGTTCCCACCAAATAATTTTGAAAGGAAAATAATAGCCCTAGAGAAACTGAGGATGATACCGCCATCCCAAATTCCTGTACTATTTTCCGTTATTGGTGTTGTACTACATCCCGCTAGGACTAACATTAACCCCAACATACTTAATAGGACTAAAAATCGCTTACTCTTCTTTTTCACAAGAATACCCTCGCTCACTTTATTAGTCTAAAATTTTAGCTATTTTTAAAACATGTGTTAATTGTTTCTTGGATTCCTCTTGCGACAACCAAGCAACAGATGGTCTAGCAATAACCAAAAAATCGCAATCTTGTTTAAGATCTGGTTTCAATTCTAACAACGATTGACGAATACGGCGTTTAACCCAATTACGAGCAACAGCATTCCCAATACGTTTTCCAACTGAAATTCCAACTCTAAAATGAGCTTGTTCTGGTTTTTCCATCATATATATAACATACTTTCGGTTCGCACAAGATTGACCTTTTTTAAAAACTGTTTGGAACTCTGCTTCTTTTTTAACGCGATATGATTTTCTCATGTAATATCTCCAGTTAAATAGATACTGTATCTTTGTAATAAAAAAAACCACTGAAATCAGTGGTCTATGCAGACAATACTTTTCTACCTTTACGGCGTCTACGTGCTAAGACGTTACGGCCGCCTTTTGTACTCATGCGTTTACGGAAACCATGCACGCGTTCACGGTGACGTTTTTTAGGTTGGTATGTTCTTTTCATAATTTAGGCACCTCCTTAAATACTTAATGTTTCAACTAATCGGTATCTTGATAAAAATAAGATACCAGTGACGTCAATTTCACTTACCGGAATATAATACCATACTTCTTTCTTCTATGAAAGAAAATTATTAGAATTCAATGTAATTTAGTTATCCACACTTTTTCGCTATTTATTTTTTAGTTGTGGATGAGTTGTGAAACACATCTTGTCGTCCACAACTCGGAACACACACTTTTTCACAATAAACAGCCTGTTAATAAGTTATACACACCCTTAACTAAAAACTGTTAATAACTAATGAAAATCCTTTAATAACATACTTTATTTCAATCACTCATTTGTGGATAACATGGCAAACAAAACTGGTTTATCTTTTTATGCCCACCCCTGTGGAAAACTTATTAATGACCCTGTTATTATTTTTTACACATTTTTTTAAACCTGTGGAAAACCCTTCTTTAAAATGCTAAACTGTAGTTACGATTTATTTAAACAAGGAGGCTTTTTGTGCTTACTCTCGAAAATTTATGGTCCTCACTGACTGATTATTTCAAAACGCAACTCAACCCTGTTAGTTACGAAACTTGGATTTCATCAGCTGAACCAAAACAATTTATTAATAACGACCTTATTATTGAGCTACCCTCCCAGCTACATAAAACTTACTGGATACAACATCTAGCACCAAAAGTTGTTGCGTTTCTTTACGAATCAACTGGTGAAGAAATCAATCCCGTTTTAAAAATAAAGGGTGAATTAACCGCGGGCGGCCAATCAAATATGGCAGTATCAAATAGTTCAAACTCTAATAACGATAATGTCCCTACCTTTATGCGTGATGCCAAATTAAACGATAGATATACCTTTAGTACCTTCGTTACTGGAAAAGGTAATCAGATGGCCCACGCTGCTGCTTTGGTTGTTTCTGAAGAACCTGGCCGCTTGTACAACCCGCTCTTTTTCTATGGTGGTGTTGGTTTGGGTAAAACCCATTTAATGCACGCAATTGGTCACCAAATGCTTCTAAACAATCCTGATGCAAAAGTAAAATACGTTACAAGTGAAGCATTTACTAACGGCTTCATTAACTCACTTCGAAATAATACGCCCGAAGATTTCCGAAAAGAATATCGTAGTGTTGATCTCTTACTGGTGGATGATATTCAATTTTTTGCCGATAAAGAATCAACACAAGAAGAATTTTTCCATACATTTAACTCTTTATATGATGATAAAAAACAAATTGTCTTATCATCTGATCGTTTACCAAACGAAATACCAAAATTACAAAAACGTCTTATATCTCGCTTTAAATGGGGTCTTTCAGTTGATATAACCCCTCCTGATTTAGAAACTAGAATTGCTATTTTAAGAAATAAATCTGATGCTGAAAATCTTGAAATACCAGATGATACATTAAGTTATATTGCTGGCCAAATCGATTCGAATATTCGTGAACTTGAAGGCGCTTTGGTTAGAGTACAAGCGTACGCGACCTTATCAAACTCAGAAATAACAACGAGTTTAGCCGCCGATGCCTTAAAAAACTTAAGTTTAAAAGATAAATCAAATGAAATTTCAATTGCTATTGTTCAAGATCGGGTTGCTAAATATTTCCACGTTACTGTGGGCGATTTAAAAGGAAAAAAACGTGTTAAAGCAATTGTTATGCCACGTCAAATTGCTATGTACTTAAGTCGCGAACTTACCGACAATTCCTTACCTAAGATTGGATCTGAATTTGGTGGTAAGGATCATACAACGGTTATTCATGCTCACGAAAAAATTGCTGTAATGTTAGAAACTGATGACAAACTTCAGCGTCAAATTTCAGATCTTAAGAGTGAACTTAACCAATAATAGTTGTGGGCAATTGTGGATAAGGCGGCTTGTTTACTCACAGGTTATCCACATGTGAATTCTTTTATTTACATGGTCCCAACGTATTTCTTAACATGATTAACAGGCCCTACTACTGCTTCTATTCTTTTATTACTTAATTAATAACTAAACTTACCGGAGGATTTACTATGGAATTTACAATTAATCGATCAGCATTCATTAAACAATTAACAGATGTTCAAAGAGCTATTTCTTCAAAAACAACAATTCCTATATTAACGGGTATCAAAGTTGTCTTAACTGCTTCTGGTTTACTTTTAACAGGTAGTGATGCAGATGTTTCTATTGAAACTTTTTTATCTGTTGAAGATGAATCTAATAACTTAACAATTGAATCAACTGGTGAAATTGTGCTACCTGCACGATTCTTTAGCGAAATTGTTAAAAAATTACCGCAAGATACTTTTTCATTAACAGTGACTGATGGTTATCAAACTGAGATTACTTCTGGATCAGCCTCATTCAATATTAATGGGTTAGATGCAAATAACTATCCTCACTTACCAGAAATTGATACTGATGATAATTTAATTTTTTCGGGATCAATCTTAAAACAAATTATTAGCCAAACTGTTATTGCCGTTTCTAACCAAGAAAGTCGCCCTATTTTAACTGGTGTTCACTTTGTCATTGAAAATGGTGAGTTTTTAGCAGTCGCAACAGATAGTCATCGTTTGAGCCAACGTAAAATTACATTGGAAGGCGCAAACGATGCAAAATATGATGTTATTATTCCTGGTAAATCTTTAGTAGAATTATCACGAATGATTGACGATTCTAATCCAGATATTGAAATGCGTATTTCAGAAAACCAAGTACTCTTTATTCTTGGAAATACCTCATTTTATTCACGTTTATTAGAAGGAAATTATCCTGATACAACTCGTCTAATTCCTAAAGAATCAGCTACAGACATTGAGTTTAATGCGCCTAAATTATTATCAGCAATTGAACGTGCGTCATTACTATCACATGAAAGCCGTAATAACGTTGTTAAACTAGCGATTAATACGGCAGAACAAAAAGTTGTCATTTATAGTAACTCGCCTGATGTTGGTAATGTTGAGGAAGCATTAGAATTTAGCAATTTATCAGGAAATGATCTTGAAATTTCATTTAATCCAGACTATATGAAAGATGCTTTAAGATCATTTGGACAAACTGAAATTAAAGTTGCGTTTACACAACCATTACGACCATTTACCTTAGTCCCAACTGAAGATACAACGCAATTTATTCAATTAATTACACCAGTTCGAACATTCTAATTAATTGTTCGTGTATGAATAACTAATAAAAATAGAGTAAAAGCAGCCAATAAAACTGTTTTTACTCTATTTTTTTAGGTAAATTATATTAAAAGTGAGAAATGAATTTTATGGTTTGATTTTGACTAAAAAAATAAGGCAATAGTGAATTGTAGTCATTTAATTAAAAATATAGCCTTTTAAGTAATTTTAGAGTAAAAAGACTAATTAAAACTTAAATCGCTTAAATCGGCTTAAAATGAGATGTGAAATTGTAATTTTGCGAAAAAAAAGGTATAATAGAAAAGGAAGAAAATGGAGGTTGACGACAATTGAAATCAGATATTTATTTAGAAACACCTTACATGATGCTACAACAAGTTTTGAAATCAGAAACAATTATTAATTCTGGTGGCGAAGCAAAATGGTTTTTACGTGAAAATGAAGTCCTTGTAAATGGTGAATTAGAAGACCGACGTGGACGTAAATTATACCCTGGCGATGTTATTGAAGTTCCAGGTATTGCAATTATTACGATGCATTCAATGGACGAAAAGTAGGCTTATCAATGTATCTAGAAAATTTAACCTTGAGGGATTATCGTAACTATGAAGATTTAAATATCTCATTTTCACCAGCAATCAATATATTACTTGGTGAAAATGCTCAGGGTAAAACGAATTTATTGGAAGCAATTTATGTGTTATCAATGACTCGAAGTCATAGAACGAATAATGATAAAGAGTTGATTAAGTGGGATAAGACAGCTGCGATAATCCAAGGTCGGGTGAATAAGCAAGTAGGGTCATTGCCACTCGAGATTCAAATTAATTCTAAAGGTAAAAAAGCTAAAGTTAATCATCTTGAACAGGCCAAATTGTCACAGTACATTGGACAGTTCAATGTGATTTTGTTTGCACCAGAGGATTTAGCCCTTGTAAAGGGTGCCCCATCAGTAAGAAGAAGATTTGTTGATATGGAATTTGGCCAAATTAATGCACGTTATTTATATAATTTAGGTCAATACCGAACTATTTTGAAACAGCGTAATCAATATCTAAAACAGTTACAGCATAAAAAAGACCAAGATTTAGTTTTTTTAGATGTATTATCTGATCAATTAGCTGCTTTTGGCGCAGAAATTGTACATCAACGCTTAATATTTCTTAAACAACTTGAATTCTGGGCTAACCAATTACAAGAAGAGATTACACAGTCCGCTGAAACGTTAACATTTGAGTATGCCACTCATTTGGAAAACGCGTCAGAAAAAACGATTGAACAGTTGTATACGCAATTACAAAATGATTTAAAAAAATCAATAAAAAAAGAAATATTTCAAGGGACAACCTTAGCTGGGCCACATCGTGATGATGTGCGTTTTTTAATTAACGGCAAAAACGTTCAAACATATGGATCTCAAGGACAACAAAGAACAACAGCATTATCAGTCAAATTAGCCGAAATTGAGTTAATGAAAGAGGAAACTGGGGAATATCCAGTCCTTCTTTTGGATGATGTTCTTTCTGAATTGGATGATATGCGTCAAACACATCTTTTGAAGACGATTCAAAATAAGGTTCAAACATTTTTAACAACACCAAACTTAAGTGGTATTGCTAGATCGTTAATTAATGAACCTAAGATTTTTCATATTAATCAAGGTAACTTACTCGAAGAGGAGGAACATATAGTTGACTGATCAAGAGAAACAAGCTGAAATAGCAGAAGAATTACATGAAGAAAAAGCAAAAGAATATGATGCGAGCCAAATTCAAGTTTTAGAAGGACTTGAAGCTGTTAGAAAACGTCCCGGTATGTATATTGGAACAACGGCTTCACAAGGTCTTCATCACTTAGTTTGGGAAATTATTGATAATGGTATCGATGAAGCATTGGCTGGTTTTGCCGATGAAATTAATGTTGTTGTCGAAAAAGACAACAGTATAACAGTTCGTGATAATGGACGTGGTATCCCTGTTGATATCCAAGCAAAAACAGGCCGTCCAGCGCTTGAAACCGTTTTTACAATTTTACATGCTGGGGGTAAATTTGGCGGTGGTGGTTATAAAGTTTCTGGTGGACTTCATGGAGTTGGTGCTTCAGTTGTTAATGCATTATCAACTGAGCTAGATGTTCAGGTTATTCGTGAAGGTAAAGTCTACGGTATGGACTTTGCTCGCGGTAAAGTTAAAACAGAGATGTCAGTTGTAGGTGAAGCACCTGAAAATGAACATGCAACGATTGTTCATTTTGTACCGGATTCTGATATTTTTACGGAAACAACTGTCTATGATATTAAAGTATTAACAACGCGAATTCGTGAATTAGCATTCTTGAATAAAGGCCTTAAAATTACGATTGATGATAAACGTGATGGTGGACCCGGATTACAAGAATTCCATTATGCCGGTGGTATTAAGCATTATGTTGAATACTTAAATAAAAATAAAGATGTTATTTTCCCAGAACCTATCTATGTTGAAGGTGAACAAAAAGGGATTATTGTTGAAGTTGCCCTCCAATATACAGATGATTATCATAGTAATTTATTAACTTTCACAAATAATATTCATACTTATGAGGGTGGTACTCATGAATCTGGTTTTAAGACAGCCTTAACCCGGGTTATAAATGATTACGCTCGTAAAAATAATCTTATGAAAGAAAATGATGCTAATCTTTCTGGTGAAGATGTTCGTGAAGGATTGACGGCTGTTGTCAGTATTAAACATCCAGATCCTCAATTTGAAGGTCAAACAAAAACAAAATTAGGTAATTCAGATGCGCGTACGGTTACTGATCGTACTTTCTCTGAACATTTTACTAAGTTTTTAATGGAAAATCCTAAAGAAGCTAAAATTATTGTAGAAAAAGGCTTATTAGCTGCTAGAGCTCGAGTAGCTGCTAAACATGCTCGTGAAGTAACACGTAAAAAAAGTGGGCTTGAAATCAGTAACTTACCCGGTAAGTTAGCTGATAATACAAGTAAAGATCCTGCAATTAGTGAATTATTTATCGTCGAAGGTGATTCAGCCGGCGGTTCAGCTAAACAGGGTCGTTCACGGTTAACACAAGCTATCTTACCGATTCGTGGTAAGATTTTGAATGTTGAAAAAGCAAGTTTAGATAAAATTTTAGCCAATGAAGAAATTCGTTCATTATTTACAGCTATGGGAACAGGTTTTGGTGGCGAATTTAATGTTGAAAAAGCTAATTATCATAAATTAATTATTATGACTGATGCTGATGTCGATGGTGCCCATATTAGAACGTTATTATTAACACTGTTCTATCGTTACATGCGTCCACTTGTTGAAGCAGGATTCGTGTATATTGCGCAACCACCTTTATATCAAATTAGACAAGGTAAGATGATTCGTTATGTCGATACTGAAGAAGAATTAGAAGAAATTCAAGGGCAATTGGCACCAACACCAAAACCCGTTATTCAACGATATAAAGGTCTTGGAGAAATGGATGCTTCTCAATTGTGGGAAACAACTATGGATCCAGATGCTCGTCGTTTATTACGTGTTAACGTCGACGATGCCATTGAAGCTAATGATGTCTTTAATATGTTAATGGGTGATCGTGTAGAACCTAGACGTGAATTTATTGAAAAAAATGCCACTTACGTAGAAAACTTAGATATTTAAAAACTTAGTCGTAAAGGAGGTTGAAAATTTTGGCAGAAGAATTACCAGCTACAAGCCGGATAAAAGATGTTAATCTTTCCGGAGAAATGAAAAAATCATTCTTGGATTATGCTATGAGCGTTATTGTTGCTCGTGCACTTCCTGATGTTCGAGATGGGTTGAAACCTGTCCATCGTCGTATTTTATACGGGATGAGTGAATTAGGGATTACGCCTGATAAACCATACAAAAAATCAGCTAGAATTGTTGGGGATGTTATGGGTAAGTACCATCCTCATGGTGATTCATCGATTTATGAAGCGATGGTTCGTATGGCCCAAGACTTTAGTTACCGTTACATGTTAGTTGATGGGCATGGTAACTTTGGTTCTGTCGATGGTGATGGCGCTGCTGCTATGCGTTATACTGAAGCTAGAATGAGTAAAATAGCTGTTGAAATGATGCGTGATATCAATAAAGATACCATTGATTTCATGGATAATTACGATGGCAGTGAACATGAACCAGTTGTTTTACCTGCGCGTTTTCCTAACTTATTAGTTAATGGTGCAACAGGTATTGCCGTTGGTATGACAACGAATATTCCGCCACATAATTTGTCAGAAGTTATTTCTGGATTACATATTTTGATGGATAATCCTGATGCAACTGTGGCTGATTTGATGGAGGCTATCCCTGGTCCTGATTTTCCAACTGGGGCTACTGTTCTAGGTAAATCTGGTATTCGTAAAGCTTACGAAACAGGTAAGGGAACAATAACAATTCGTTCAAAAGTTGAAATTGAAGAACAAAAGAATGGTAAAGAACGTATTATCGTTGATGAACTTCCTTACATGGTTAATAAAGCACGTTTAATTGAACGTATTGCTGATTTAGCTCGTGATAAAAAAATTGAAGGTATCACTGATATTAATGATGAGTCTGATCGTGAAGGATTACGAATTGTGATCGATATTCGTCGTGATATGAGTGCTTCAGTTGTGTTGAATAACCTTTATAAATTAACGTTATTACAAACATCTTTCAGTTTTAATATGCTAGCAATCGTTAATGGTATTCCAAAAGTTCTAAGTTTAAAGGAAATGCTTGTTTATTACCTTGAACATCAAGAAAAAGTTATCCGTCGTCGTACGCAATTTGAATTGAAAAAGGCACGTGCTCGCGCACATATCCTTGAAGGTTTAAGAATTGCACTCGATCATATTGATGAAATTATTAGAATTATCCGTAGCTCAAATACGGGTGAACTTGCTAAAAATCAATTGATGGGTAATTATGGTTTATCAGATAAACAAGCTCAAGCTATTTTAGATATGCGATTAGTTCGTTTAACTGGTTTAGAACGTGAAAAAATTGAAGAAGAATATCAAAATTTAATGGCATCAATCGCTGATTTTGAAGATATTTTGGCTCATGACTCACGTATTCATGATATTATTTATCAAGAATTGTTAGATTTACAAGCTAAATTTGGTGATGAACGTCGTACTGAATTATTAATTGGCGAAGTATTGAATCTTGAAGATGAAGATTTGATTGAAGAAGAAGAAGTTATGATTACATTAACGCATAACGGTTATGTAAAACGTCTTGCAACTGATGAATTCAAAGCACAAAACCGTGGTGGCCGTGGCGTTCAAGGTATGGGTGTTCATGATGATGACTTTATTGAACATCTTGTGTCGACATCAACGCATGATACCCTACTATTCTTCACGAATGCTGGTAAAGTGTACCGTATGAAGGGGTATGAAATTCCTGAATATGGACGCACAGCTAAAGGAATTCCTGTCATTAATCTTTTAGGGGTTAATTCTGGTGAGAAAATCCAAGCTGTTATCAACGTAAGCAAGCAAGAAAATGATGAACGTTATCTTTTCTTTACGACGCTTAACGGAACAGTTAAGAGAACACCGGTGTCAGAATTTTCTAACATACGAAATAATGGTTTAAAAGCGATTAAATTGCATGATGAAGATGAATTAATTAACGTTGCTATCACAGATGGCACGCAGAATATGATTATTGGAACGCATCGAGGTTACGCAGTATCATTTGCTGAAAATGATGTTCGTTCAATGGGTCGTTCTGCTTCTGGTGTTCGTGGTATTCGGTTAAGAGAAGATGATTACGTTGTAGGAGCTGATTTATTAGCTGCTGATAGTCACGTATTTATCATTTCTGAAAAAGGATACGGTAAGCAAACACCCGCTTCGGCTTATGCAATTAAAGGCCGTGGTGGAAAAGGAATTAAGACAGCTAACATTTCTGAAAAGAATGGACCAATTGCTGGGTTAGCAACCGTTCAAGGTGATGAAGATATCATGTTAATTACGGATCAAGGTGTTATGATTCGCTTTAATGTGAAGAACGTGTCAAAAACGGGCCGTGCTACTTTAGGAGTTCATTTAATTCGAATTGATGAGAATGCTAAAGTTGCAACAATGGCAAAAGTTGAAGCTACTCCTGAAGAAACAACTACTATTTTAGATGCAGTTGTATCAGACGTTGAAAGTGAAACAAATGACTTAGAATAAACTAAATTAAAAAAATAAAATAAAATCCTAATTAACGGCGTACTTAATAAGTGTGTAGTTAATTAGGATTTTCTTGCTTTAAGTGAATGGCAGTGATATAATTTTAGTTCGTAAGTGTCTATGGCATTAAATAGATAACTTTCCTTGTTCTTGCCACGAGGTAAGGACCTAAAGTCCATAAGGAGGTGTAAACAGTCATGAGTAAATATGAAATTACTTATATCATCCGTACCGATCTTGATGAAGCAGCTAAAGCAGCTTTGATCGAACGTTTCGATGGTATTTTAACAAGTAATGGTGCAGAAATCGTTACTTCAAAAGACTGGTCAAAACGTCGTCTTGCATACGAAATCAGCGGTTATAATGAAGGTATCTACCATATCATTAATGCTACAGCCGATGACGATATCGCAATTAACGAATTTGATCGTCTTTCAAAGATTAATGAAGGAATCTTGCGTCATATGATCATTAACAGAGATGAAAAATAATTCATTTTAATAAAATAACGGAGAGGAGCAATACATTATGATTAATAGAACAGTACTTGTCGGACGTTTAACAAGAGACCCTGATTTACGCTACACAGCTAGTGGTGCTGCAGTTGCAACTTTTACAGTTGCAGTTAATCGACAATTCACGAACGCTTCTGGCGAACGTGAAGCCGATTTTATTAACTGTGTTATCTGGCGAAAAGCAGCCGAGAACTTCGCTAACTTTACGCATAAAGGTTCTTTAATTGGTGTCGATGGACGAATTCAAACGCGTTCATATGATAATCAACAAGGAACTCGCGTGTATGTTACTGAAGTTGTCGTAGAAAACTTTTCGTTGCTTGAATCAAAATCTCAATCAAGCCAACAACAAGGTAACGCTAATAATCAAAGCAGCGCTCCTCAATCAAGTTCATCATCAAATAACAATGCTAACCCATTTGGTGGCGCAAGTTCGAATAATAATTCAAACACAACGCAATCTAATGATTCAGCAACAGTTGATCCATTTGCAAATAATGGCCAACAAATTGATATTTCTGATGACGACCTACCATTCTAATTAGAGGAGGAAACTCACATGGCACAACAACAACAACGTAGAGGTGGTGGCGGTGGCGCACGTCGTCGACGTAAAGTTGACTTCATCGCAGCTAACCACATCGATTATATCGATTATAAAGATACAGACTTGTTAAAACGTTTCATTTCAGAACGTGGTAAGATTTTACCTCGTCGTGTTACGGGAACAAGCGCTAAAAACCAACGCAGTTTAACAATTGCAATTAAACGCTCACGTATTATGGGCTTATTACCATTCGTTTCAGAAGAATAGTAATATCTAGGGAAGACTATGCAAATAGTCTTCCCTTTTTTTGTACTATCAGCAAGATTTGTGCAGGTAAATGGGGAATGTGATAAAATAGATAACATCTAGGATTTACAGATGAGGAGATACTATGAAAAAGTTCCTTTCAAACGAGAAACTTCCCAGTTTTTTGAAGAATGAACGCTTAAGATGGATTGCGATTTTTATCGTAATTATGTCTTTATTTAGTGTTGTTCTGTCTTTTACAGTTAATTTATTTTTAGGACTTATATTGTTAATTATTGCGTTGGGTGCTACCAGCGCAAGTATGTATATTATGTCCCAAATTACGGCAAATACTAATGAATATATATCGGAATTATCATATCGTATTAAACGTAGTGAACAAGAAGCGCTTATCAAAATGCCAATTGGTATTTTGATTTTTAACGAACAAAATGAGATTGAGTGGGTTAATCCATACTTACAACCTTATTTTGAAAAAAATGATATTTTAGGTAAGAAAATAGAGAGCGTCGATGAATCGTTATCGACGATTATTACAGATAACGCTGAGACTAAAGGCTTGGTGAAAGTAACATGGCATGAAAAAGATTTTGAAATGATCATACAAAATGATATTCATGTTGCTTACCTGATGGATATTACGCGTTATTCATCAATTGAAAAAGAATTTGAAGCAGAGCGCGTTGTTATCGGTCAAGTGTTCTTAGATAATTATGATGAAGTAACGCAATCTATGTCAGATAAGAATGTTTCTAATTTAAGTAACTTTGTCACAAATGAGTTATCTAATTGGGCGCGTCGTTATGGGATGTATTTAAAAAGAACGGATTCAGATCGATTTTTTATTTTAGTTCATGCCCATTCTTTACAACAAATTGAAGAAGAAAAATTTAAAATTTTAGATCGAATTCGCGATCGGACATCCAAACAAAACTTTCCGCTCACATTGAGCATGGGAATTGCCTATGGCGATGGCGATTTGAATTCACTTGCAAAATTAGCTCAAAGCAATTTAGATCTTGCTTTAGGTCGAGGTGGGGATCAAGTTGTCGTTAAATCACCTGAAGAGCAAGCAAGATTTTATGGTGGTAAAACTAATCCGATGGAAAAACGGACTCGGGTTCGTGCTAGAATGATTTCTCAAGCGTTACAAGAAATAATGAAACCAATGGACCAAGTCTTCGTTATGGGACATCAGAGCCCAGATATGGACTCTGTAGGAGCTTGTTTGGGCATTAGACGAATCGCTTTGATGAATAATATGAAATGTTGGATTGTTTTAGATCAAACCGCTATTCATTCAGATGTACAACGATTGATGGAAGAGTTAGATCAATATCCTGATATCAAATATAATATTATTACACCTGAAGAAGCAGTAGAAAAAGCAACAGAACAGAGTTTACTGGTGATGGTTGATCATTCTAAACCCTCTATTTCTGGTAGTCCTGAATTGTATGAAAAACTTAAAAATCGTCTGATGGTTATTGATCATCATCGTCGTGGAGAAGAATTCCCTGAAAATCCAATGTTAGTTTATATTGAACCTTATGCATCATCAACCTGTGAACTGATTACTGAAATGTTTGAATATCAATCAAAAGATAGTGAACCAATTAATAAAATTGAAGCAACTGCGATGTTAACGGGAATTATTATTGATACGAAGTCGTTTTCATTAAGGACGGGTACACGAACATTTGATGCAGCCAGTTATTTAAGGTCCGTTGGGGCTGATTCAACAATGGTTCAAAACTTTATGAAAGAAAATGTTGATAGTTACTTGAAGCGTAATCATTTAATTGATAAAGTAGAGTTCATTAATACTGATTTAGCATTATGTGTGGGTGAAGATGATACGATTTATGACCCAGTTACAGCAGCACAGGCAGCAGATTCATTATTATCTATTTCAAGTGTATCAGCGTCATTTGTTGTCACAAAACGATCAGAAAATCGTGTTAGTATCTCTGCTAGAAGTACAGGGACGACTAATGTTCAAGTTGTTATGGAACAAATGGGCGGCGGCGGTCACTTATCAAATGCTGCGACTCAGTTAACTGGTGTGAGTGTAAGTGAAGCTGCAGAACAATTAGTTAATATTTTAACGACAAAAAAAGATGAAATTAAGGAGTAGTTGATTATGAAAGTTATATTTTTAGAAGATGTTCGCGGAAAAGGTAAACGTGGAGAAATTAAAGAAGTACCAAGCGGCTATGCTCAAAATTTTTTAATTAAAAATGGTAAAGCAAAATTAGCTACAAATTCAGCAATGAGTTCTTTAAAGGGACAACAAAAAGCTGAAGAAAAAAAAGCTGAAGAAATTTTAAAAGAAGCTAAAGATGAAAAAATCGTTTTAGAAGATGATAAGACAGTTGTTGAATTAACAGCTAAAGCGGGCGAAGATGGCCGTTTATTTGGCTCAATTCCTAGCAAGCAAATTGTACAAGCTATGGAAAAACAATACGGAATTAAAATCGACAAACGTAAAGTTGAACTACCAGAACCAATTCGTGCCTTAGGATTCACGAATGTACCTGTTAAGTTACATGTTGATGTAACAGCAATGATTCGTGTTCATGTTTCGGCTAATAACTAAAGTAGTATTTATTTGAAAAGCTGGCAAAATTTGATTTTGTCCAGCTTTTTTCTTGATTTTAGAAGTAAGGAGAACACGATAAAATGAATAATGAACTATTAACAGACCAAACGCCACCACAGAATATTGAAGCGGAACAAGCCGTTTTGGGCGCTGTCTTTTTAAAGAGTGATGCTCTTGTTGAGGCAATGGAATACTTGGAGCCCGAAGACTTCTATCAACGTCGCCATCAATTGATATTTGCGGCTATGGTGGATCTGAATGATAAAGATGAAGCTATTGATATTGTTACGATTCAAGATAATTTAACTTCTAAAAATCAAATGGATGATATTGGCGGTGTTAGCTATATTGTTGAATTAGCTGGCTCTGTACCAACGGCTGCGAACGTTCAGTATTATGCTAAAATTGTTGAAGAAAAATCAATGATTCGACGCTTAATTGCGACAGCGACATCTATTGCAACTAAGGGTTTATCACAAGATGATGATGTTGCAACGCTTTTAGATAATGCTGAACGTGAAATTATGAGCGTATCTGAAAAAAGAAATAGTAGTGGTTTTCAAGCTATCGCTGATGTATTAAAAAGTACATTTACAAATATTGAAAAGTTAGCTAAAGAAGGCGATACAATTACTGGATTGTCGACAGGTTATCCAGAGTTGGATAAAATGACTGCCGGGTTACATCCAGATGAGTTAATCATTTTAGCTGCTCGTCCGGCTGTTGGTAAAACAGCTTTTGCGTTGAATATTGCTCAAAACGTAGCAACTAAAACTGATGAAACTGTCGCTATTTTTAGTTTAGAAATGTCAGCAGAATCATTAGTTAGTCGTATGTTATGTGCTGAAGGTAGTATTAATGCGAATCACTTACGAACGGGACAATTAGACGAATCAGAATGGTCAAATTTGATTGTGGCAATGAATTCATTATCAAAGGCTAATATCTTTATTGATGACACTGCTGGGTCAAAGATGGCTGAAATTCGGGCAAAATGCCGTCGATTAGCGAAGGAAAAAGGTGGACTAGGGTTAATCGTTGTTGATTATTTACAGTTGATTGAAGGTTCAGGACGCGAAAGTCGACAACAAGAAGTCTCAGAAATTTCTCGTCAAATGAAGAAATTAGCGAAAGAATTAAGTGTTCCAGTTATTGCATTGTCTCAATTATCCCGTGGTGTTGAACAACGCCAAGATAAACGACCAGTGTTATCAGATATTCGTGAATCTGGTTCTATTGAACAAGATGCAGATATTGTTGCATTTTTGTATCGAGATGATTATTATGAACGCGATACTGATGAAGATGAAGACGGGAATCTACCTGATCCAAGGGATGAAGATGACCAAAATGTTGGTGAAGTTGAAGTTATTATTGAAAAAAACCGTGGTGGCGAACGAGGTACAGTTAAATTATTATTTGTTAAATCATATAATAAATTCTCGTCACTTGCCTATAGACCAGAAGGCTAGAAAATATTCCTTAGTGGGATATTTTTTTTGAATAAAAAGAGAAACGTTCGTTATATAGTTGATAAATGTTTATATAAAATACAAACGTTCGTATTTTAGTTGTATTTGAACTGCTTTATTGCTATAATATTCTAGGATTGTATTTATGAATTTAAAATATAAATTATGAGGTGGATGAAAATATGTCATCAGTAGTTGTAGTAGGTAGCCAATGGGGCGATGAAGGAAAAGGTAAAATTACAGATTTCTTAAGTCAAAATGCCGATGTTATTGCACGGTATCAAGGTGGCGATAACGCCGGACACACAATTGTATTTGAAGGCAACACTTACAAATTACATTTGATTCCATCAGGTATTTTCTTTCAAGATAAATTAAGTATCATTGGTAATGGGGTTGTTGTGAATCCTAAAGCTTTATGTGAAGAACTTGATTATCTACAAAAACTCGGCGTTAAAGGAGATAATTTACGTATTTCTGACCGCGCTCATGTTATTTTGCCATACCATATTCTACTTGATGGCTTACAAGAAGCTGCTAAAAAAGAAGATAAGATTGGGACGACTAATAAAGGTATTGGACCAGCTTATATGGATAAAGCTGCTAGAATTGGTATTAGAATTGCTGATTTAATGGAAAAAGAAACTTTCTCAGCAAAATTAAAAAATAATTTAGAACAAAAAAATCGTGAATTTACAAAATTATATGATCATGAACCACTTGAATTTGATGATATTTTTGAAGAATATTTTGCCTATGGCCAACGTTTGAAACGATACGTAATGGACACGTCAGTTATTATTAATGATGCACTAGATTCTGGTAAGAAAGTCTTATTTGAAGGTGCACAAGGTGTTATGTTAGATATTGATCATGGAACGTACCCATTTGTAACTTCTTCAAATCCAATTGCAGGTGGCGCAACAGTCGGTGTTGGTGTTGGACCTGCTCAAATAAATACAGTTGTTGGTGTCTGCAAAGCCTATACATCACGTGTAGGGGATGGTCCTTTTCCAACTGAACTATTAGATGAAATCGGTGATACTATCCGTGAAGTTGGACATGAATATGGTGTAACAACAAAACGTCCACGTCGTATTGGCTGGTTTGATAGTGTTGTTATGAATCATTCCAAACGTGTTTCAGGATTGACTAACTTATGTTTAAACAGTATTGATGTTTTAACTGGATTAAAAGAAGTTAAAATTTGTACAGCATACGAATTAAATGGTGAAATTATTCATCGTTATCCAGCTAGTTTTAAAGAATTATCTCAATGTAAACCAGTATATGAAACATTACCTGGTTGGACTGAAGATATTACTCAAATGAAAACTCTTGCAGAATTACCTGAAAATGCTAGAAATTATATTAGACGTATTGAAGAAATCGTTGATGTTAAAATTTCAACATTCTCAGTTGGACCCGATCGTGATCAAACAAATGTTTTAGATGATGTTTGGGCATAAATAAGTAATAGGTTGATAGTAATGTGAGAAAAGTCAAAGTTAATACTTTGATTTTTTTTTATTTAATCAATAACTAAGTAGATAAATAACCTTAATTAATTAGAGCTTAAAAATTTATATAACTTATATATTTGATAAGTCGAATATGTTGCATACGCTTTCTTTGGATGTTACTATCGGTATGTAGACAAATATATTATGAGGAGGAAACATGATGACAAATGAAGATAGATTAGATGCAAAGAAAGATCAAATTAAGGGTAAAGTAACAGAAACTAAAGGTAAATTGACAGGAGACAAGCAAGAAGAAGTTAAAGGTAAAGCGGAAGGTTTCCTTGGTAAAGCGAAAGATAAATTAGAAGATGTCAAAGATGATGTTGCAGAAAAAATAGATGAAGTTATGGACAAACGTAAAAAGAAATAGTAATTTCATTGGGTTCTCGCACTGCTTACAATAAGCAGTGCGAGTTTTTTTTATTTCTTTTTATTAGCCGAAGTTAGATAAATAATAGGCTTATCTTGTGAGTATAGTACCTATCAGTTCATCTTATTCACTCAGATATTCATAGATCTTATTTTGTTTAACTTTATGTGATTAATTAAGCAACGAGGAAAACAAAGATAGTTATTTATCTTTATTTTTTGGTGTATATAAGTTTAAGTACCTGGGAAAGAGATTCATTAAGTTTCATAGATTGAGCGTAATAAAATCGTTTCATTTGCAAGCGATTTCAAATAATGGTATATTACATATAACGAATAGTTAATATAATAAATAACTATTTAATATAAACAAAGGAGGAACATATTATGATTTGGTCATTAATTGTAGGTGCTATTATTGGTGCTGTTGCAGGGGCGATTACTAATCGCGGTGAGTCGATGGGATGGATAAGTAACATCATCGCTGGACTAGTTGGGTCAGCTCTTGGTCAAAGTGTCCTTGGTCATTGGGGACCTAGCTTGGCAGGAATGGCAATTATCCCTTCTATCATTGGTGCGATAATTTTAGTTTTAATTGTTTCAGCTATATTTGGTATAAAAGCAAGGAAGTAAATCAAGTCAAGAGAGAGGTATGTTTATGAAGAAGAGTAAAAAAATTATTCTGAGTATAGTCAGCCTCGGATACTTGATTGGGCTTAGCTTGCTGATTTGGCCAGAAATAATTGAGAAAATAACTAAAATGCTTGAACATTTTAACGTTAGTACAAATTTTCAGAGTAACGATTTTATCTTCTATTATGGGATTGTGTTATTGCTATTAACAGTCTTCATATTTTTGTTAATACTTTTGTGGCCTGCGCAACTACCAGATATTCCTTTGAAGCAAACTAAAGAAGGAAGACTTGCTTTAAGTAACCAGGGTATTAGCCAATTTATCAAGACAAAGTTGTCTAGTGAAGACTTATCTAATATTAAAGTTACGTTGAAGAATACACGACGTCAGCGAAAGATCCATATTGTTGCAGATTCAGTTTACCAACAGTCTACAGTTGGACAATTACCTCGTATTACGAGTGAATTAACTGAGAATCTCAATGATCTATTAGCTGGATCTAGTCATATTCCTATCAAAGTAGATATTAAGGTAAGTAAAAAATCAAATTCAAAACGTAAAGTTACACGGGTAGTTTAAGAGGGAGTGTGCATAAATGAAAGATAAAATGTCAATTAATATTGGAGTTGGTAGTGCTCTAGGATTTATCATATCCTCGTTACTTGTAACTGTAGGATTTTGGAAGACGATTATCATTATGATTGTGACACTGTTAGCAGGATGGATTGGTTATCTATTTAAAGAATATGATATTGATCTGTCATTTATTTCAAAAATTTTCACGCGGAAAAATTGATTATTTTAAAAATCGAAAGGAGTCTTAATTATGACTACAGAAAAAACAAATACGCAGGGAACAAAGACTGAACCAAAGGGGACATTGACATTTGATGACAAGGTTATTCAAAAAATAGTCGGTTATGCAATTGAAAATGTATCTGGTCTCTTGGGTGTGGATGGTGGATTTGTCGCAAATATTAAAAATAAACTTGTAAATAGTGATAATCCAACAGATGGCATCGGCGTTGAGGTTGGCAAGGAACAAGTTGCGGTTGATTTAAATATTATTATGGCATATGGGCACAATGCACATGATATTTATAAACAGTTAACGGAAGTTATTAATAAACAAGTAAAGGAAACAACAGATTTAGCTTTAATTGAGTTGAATGTTGAAGTAGTAGACATTCAAACACCAAAAGAATTTGATGATTCACAAACAAGTTTACAAGATCGTGTATCTGATGCAGGTAGTACTATTAAAGAAAAAACAACAGATGGGGTAGATGCCGTTAAAAAAACGACCTCTCAGGTAGTAAATAAAGATGATGACCGGGTTAAATAGCGTTGAACAAATAATAAGATTTAAATCTAGTTAAGAGAAATCCGATAGGGTTTCTCTTTTTTTGTTTCACGTGAAACATCAATAAGTAAATGAGAACACAAAAAAAGCACCTAGCCGCAGCTAGATGCTTCAACATATCTTGCGATATGTTGGGTTTGGCACCCATGGGTGGTTAGGGGCTCGAACCCTAGACCCACGGATTAAGAGTCCGTTGCTCTACCAACTGAGCTAACCACCCAAACCATTAATAATAATTCATCAACGTTAAATATATTATCATATATACTAATAAAAGACAATAACTTTTCGAAAAAGGATTTGGGTAAATTTAATCACTGTGTTTGGCAATGATGATTGAATAGGCTATAATAATGGAGGGTTAAGAAGTTGTATCTAGATTTAATTTTACAGCTTCCTATAAGGAGGATCCACATATGAAAAAAATATTAGTTGTCGACGATGAAAAACCAATTTCTGATATCGTTAAATTTAATTTAACTAAAGAAGGATACGACGTTTATACAGCTTACGATGGTGAAGAAGCCTTAGAAAAAGTTAAAGAAGTTGAACCGGATTTAATTTTATTAGATTTAATGTTACCAAAAGTGGATGGTTTAGAAGTTGCTCGTCAAGTTAGAAAAACTTACGATATGCCAATCATTATGGTTACAGCTAAAGATGGAGAAATCGATAAGGTCTTAGGTCTAGAATTAGGTGCAGATGATTATGTAACAAAACCTTTCTCTAACCGTGAACTAGTGGCCAGAGTTAAAGCTAATTTAAGAAGACAAAAAACAATTGAGAGTGTTCAAACAGAAGAACAACCACAAAATAGTGAAATACAAGTTGGACAATTAACCATTCATCCTGAAGCATATATGGTTTCAAAATATGATGAAAAAATTGAATTAACACATCGTGAATTTGAATTATTACATTATTTAGCACAACATCTAGGACAAGTTATGACTAGAGAACATTTACTACAGACGGTATGGGGTTATGATTACTTCGGTGATGTCAGAACGGTTGATGTTACAATGCGTCGTTTAAGAGAAAAAGTTGAAGATAATCCAAGCCATCCAGAGTGGTTGGTAACACGTCGTGGTGTTGGATACTATATGAAAAATCCAGATTTAGAATAGAGTAGGGGAATAACGATGAAAATGAATCAAAAAATTCGTTTTTTTAAATCTATTCAATTTAAAATAGCCCTCATTTTTGCGTTATTAATTTTAATAACGTTGGAAATTGTCGGGGCTTATTTTGTTAGGCAATTAGAACAGCAAAACTTAGATACCTTTAAGCAACAAGTCCAGTTACCTATATATGTTACTAATTCGATTACGAAGGATTTAGCAAAAACAGATACAGCTGCTGGTGATAGAGATATCAAAAAAATATTGGAAGATGTTAGTAATTCAAGTATCACAGAAATTCGAGTGATTGATAGTAAGGGCACAATTCGCGGGAGTAGTGATTTTAATAATCAAACTGTTGTGGGACAAAAAACGACAGATGCAACAATTAAGCAAGTGTTATATACACCTAAAACATTTGAAAAGAAGATTTATGATGAATCTAGCGATAAGCGCTACTATGTTTCAATTGTGCCACTAGTTAGTACAGCAGGAAATGTAACAACGACAGTTGGGGTTACATACGTTAAGGCCAATCTGGAAAGCTTATACTCAAATATTAACGATATCACGGTTATTTTCGTGACCGCGTCATTTTTTGCAGCTGTTTTAGTCCTTTTGATAACGATAGTTATTTCCCGGGCAATAACTCGTCCGATTGATGAGATGAAAAAGCAAACGATTCGAATTTCTCGCGGAGATTACTCCGGAAAAGTTCGTGTCTATTCTAATGATGAACTAGGACAATTAGCAGATGCGGTTAATAACTTATCTGTTCGTGTTGAAGAGGCACAAGAATCATCTGAAGCTGAACGTCGTCGTTTAGATAGTGTTCTATCGCACATGACAGATGGTGTAATTGCGACGGATCGTCGCGGAAATATTATCATTATGAATGAAGCGGCCTCTACCTTATTAGATCAAAATGAAAATGACTCAATAGGAGTATCAATTTTGGATATTCTTGATTTACGTAGTCAGTATACTTTACGTGATTTGTTAGAAAATCAAGATGAAATTATGATTGATTTATCTGATGTAGAACATGAACAAATTTTGAATGCTTATTTTTCATTAATACAAAGAGAATCTGGCTTTATTAGTGGTCTTGTCTGTGTACTTCATGATGTCACAGAACAACAAAAGATAGAACGTGAACGTGAAAGCTTTGTTTCTAATGTTTCTCATGAATTAAGAACGCCTTTGACGAGTATGAAGAGTTATATTGAGGCATTAAACGATGGTGCATGGAAAGATCCAGAAGTTGCACCAGGTTTCTTGAAAGTTACACAGAATGAAACAGAACGTATGATGCGTATGATTAATGACTTACTAAATTTGTCACGAATGGATTCAGGAACATCTAAGTTAGAACTTGAATTAGTTAACTTGAATGAACTGTATAGTTATGTTCTGGATAGATTCGATATGATGATTAATGCTGACGATGGGTCAGGCAAAAAGTATTCGATTAAACGTGATTTTACTAAACGTGATTTATGGGTTGAATTAGATACTGATAAAATTGTGCAAGTCATTGATAATATTATGAATAATGCCATTAAATATTCACCTGATGGTGGAGAAATAACTTGTCGTTTATTGGAGACACATAAGCACGTTATTTTGAGTATCTCTGATGAGGGCCTTGGTGTACCTAAAAAAGATTTAGCGCATATTTTTGATCGCTTTTTCCGTGTGGATAAAGCTAGATCGAGAGCTCAAGGTGGAACTGGATTAGGCCTAGCTATCTCAAAAGAGGTTGTCGAAATGCATAAAGGTAAAATTTGGTTAGATAGCTCGGAAGGCAAGGGTTCAACATTCTATATTTCATTGCCTTATGAATCATATGAGGAGGACCTGTGGGATGAAATTGAATAGATTTATTTTACCAACACTATTATTTTTATTAATTATGACAAGTATCGGTTTATCATGGGTCATTTGGACAAATCCGACATGGAATGGTAAAAGTGAATCGACGAAAGCTACAAATTCAACGCAGACAGAGTTAACAAAGAGTACTAAATTGAGCGAAGTATATGCACCAACGTCTGTTATTTATAATGATAATCAGCAACAAAATGTTTTATATAGTGAAAAAATTAATATCATTTCAAATATTCAAAAAAAGATACGTACTTGGAAAGAAACGTCTATATCAGAAGTTCCGATTAAAAATAAAAATGATTATTTAACGTTTTTAAATGCAAAAAATCAATTGGTTCTTAGTTACTCAGATGAAATTACGGTTGGGTTATTTAATCAAGTATTTAATCAGCAAAATCAAAATTATAAAACACGACTTATTAACCGTGTTCTTATTCCGCGTGATAATAAGAAAAGTATTTATCTGTTGAGTGACAAGGATAAAAAAATTTATGAGATTTCGTTAAATGATGCCTATAATAAAGGTAAAACAATTGATGATGTTGTACAAAATGAAACGTTATCGAAATTATCAGTTACATTTAAACTGCATAATAATGATATTTTTATGTATTATAATCAAGATTTTAATATAGCTCGTTTTAGGTATTTAGTGGATAAGCAAACGGCTAGTAAGTATGTTGCTAATCTATTAGGACAAAAAGATGGTTCATCGGTCAACGTTAAAGAAAGTAAAAAGACAATAACTTACTATGATGGTTCTGATCGACAATTAACGGTTCAAAATACGACAAATTTGGTTTCATATGAAGATGATGAAAATTCAGATGCGAAACAAAAAACGAGTCGTGGTAATGCTTTAACTGAAAGTTATACGAGTATTAAAAATACAGGTATCGGATTAGATAATATTCACTTCTACCAATTTAATGGTAAGTCTATGACAACAACATTCAGAAGTTATATTGAAGGATTTCCGATTTTTAATCAAACCAAACACGGTGTGATTGAAGTTGAGCGACTAGATAATGGTGGAAATAAAATTGATTTTTCATTATTGACGTTACAAATTGCTGTTCCATCTGGAAAAGCAGATGTTACGTTACCAAGTACAGAAGAAGTGTTAAGTAGCTTGGTTACGGCAGGGTATAAAGATGCGGATATTTCAGATATTCAATTAGGTTATCGTTGGGTATCAAGTTCTGATTCAGATTTGGTAGTCAACCTAGAACCCACTTGGTATATCCGATATCAAGATAAATGGAAAAGTTATACTGAATTACTACAAACAGATTAGGGAGGTGAATTAATTGGATTTTAGACGAATTCAAATTATTTTTATTATTGTTTTTCTTGGTTTAAATATCTTTTTATTCACCTCATTACGACAAAATCAACAAATTGAAATTTCGAGTCGATCATCACCTGGGACAACAAAAACCGGTACAACGCTTAAAGAGATGCGAGAAGATGACATTAAATACGGCAGTATCTCAAATAAAAAAGAGACTGGTGTATATATGTCTAATAAAGCATCTGATGTATTAAAGAATGATGCTAAACAGCTGCAATCCCAAGTTACAACATATAAAGACAATAAATTATCTAGTATTTTTGGGACACCAATTAATATCACAGATAGTGAAAGTCCAAATAAAACAATTGATAAGACAATTATGAGTGATAATACTTTAATTCTACATGGAGATAATTATCGCTATAACAGTAGTCTTTCAACAGAGACAAGTGTCGTGTATTCGCAGGTTGTTTACGATAAAATGGTTTACTCAAATGTTGGACTAATTAAATTTACAATTCAAAATAATAAAATTAGTGGCTATTCACAAACGTATATGGCAAATACAGAAAAATTACGTGAAAATGAGTCAATTATTAGTCAACAACAAGCAATACTGATATTGTATCAATATAATCAATTTGCAAGTAAAAGTAAGGTTAAATGGTCTAAGTTAGGATATGCTGAGTTGCTCAGTTTGGATAAAAAATATAGCGTCTATATTCCAGTTTGGATAGTAGCTGTTAAGAATCCAAGTAATGGTGTGACACAATACAAGCAAGTTAATTCATTTTCAGGAGCGATTATGAAGGATAGCACTGATATTTTAAATTAAATGAAGATTAAAAGGATAGAGGCGCAGGCAAGTAATGGATGAAGGAACAGACGATATGAAGATTAGTGTTCTTGCAAGCGGTAGTGCGGGAAATGTCACGTATATTGAAACGCCTAAGCACAAGGTCCTTGTAGATGCTGGTTTAAGTGGTAAAAAAATTGCGAGCCTAATGACAGATATTGGTCGAGATATTAACGATGTCGACACGTTATTTGTAACACATGAACATACGGATCATGCAAAGGCTGCTGGTATTTTAGCCCGTAAGTATGACATGAACGTTTATGCAAATGAATTAACATGGGAAGCCATGGCTCATACGATTGGTAAAATTCCCGTTGAGAAGAAGCAAATTTTTGAGATGGGGAAAGTAATTACATTCGACGACTTAGATGTTGAGAGTTTTGGTGTCTCTCATGATGCAGCGGCACCGCAATTCTACCAATTTCATCATAACAATAAGTCATTTGTTATTTTAACGGATACAGGTTATGTCTCAGAGAACGTTCAAGGGACAATTTCCGATGCAGATGCTTACTTGTTTGAGTGTAACCATGATATTGAAATGTTACGGATGGGCGGCTATCCATGGTCATTAAAACAGCGCATTTTAGGTGATAAAGGTCATTTATCAAATGAGGATGGTGCTGATGCACTTATGAATGTTATGGGTAATCGGACAAAACGAATTTTTTTAGGCCATCTTAGTAAGGATAATAATATGAAAGAATTAGCCCATCTAACGGTTGAATCAACGATGAAAGAACATGATTTAGCAGTTGGTGGTGATTTTAACATTTTCGATACAGATCCGGAAAATGCTACAAAGCTGGTTGTTTTATAAGAACAATTTTTTCAAAATTTATTCATAAATAGTTCACAATTAACCGTTATTCTTAAAAGAGTAAAAGATTACGTTTAAGGGGGCAGCGACAAATGTGTCGCGTATATAAAAATGTCAAATGAAAATAGAACAGGCTTAGGTAAAACAGTTGTTACAGCGCTTATTGCAGGATTAGTTGGTGGCGGAATTGCATTTGGTGGATATACATTTTACCAAAATAATGATAGTGATAATGGCGCAGTTACAACATCCTCAAATAAATCAGGTACAACTAAAGTAACAAATGTAAGTGTTAAATCAAGTAATGAATCATCAAAAGCATTTGCTAAAGTTAAAAATGCGGTTGTTTCAGTTATTTCATATACAAAGTCAAGTGGTTCAAGTAACAGCTTAACGGATATGTTTGGTGCAGCAGGCGATTCCTCTGCGACAACAGAAACAGCATCAAGTGAAGGTTCTGGTGTCATTTATAAAAAATCAGATGGTAGTGCTTATGTCGTAACTAATAATCATGTTATCTCTGGTGCAAGTAAAGTTGAAGTTTTATTGAGTAATGGTAAAAAATTAAGTGCCAAAATTGTTGGTAAAGATTCAATTACTGATTTAGCTGTTTTAAAAATATCAGCTAAAGATGTGACTCAAATCGCCACATTTGGTGATTCTGATAGTATCACTGTTGGTGAAACAGCATTGGCTATCGGTTCTCCACTTGGATCTGATTATGCGACATCATTAACGCAAGGAATCATATCAGCTAAGAAACGTACGATTGATGTTACCAATGATTCGGGTGTTAAAACGGGCCAAGCAACAGTTATTCAAACTGACGCTGCCATTAATCCTGGAAACTCAGGTGGGGCTTTAATTAATACTTCTGGCCAAGTTATCGGTATTAATTCGATGAAACTAGCAAGTACAGCAACAGGCTCTACTAGTTCTAGTTCATCATCAACTTCTGTCGAAGGAATGGGATTTGCTATTCCAAGTAATGAGGTTGTATCAATCATTAATCAATTAGTTGATAATGGAAAAGTTAAACGTCCTGCAATTGGTATTTCATTAATCGATTTAGATTACGTCTCAGCAAGTGATCAAAAGAGTGTCTTAAAATTACCAAAAAGTGTTTCTTCAGGGATTGTTGCTGTTAAAATAAATAGTGATTCACCTGCTAAAAATGCTGGTATAGGTAAATATGATGTTATCGTTAAGCTAGGTGATAAGAAAGTTACTGATATCTCAAGCTTACGAGAAGTTTTATATGAACATAAAATTGGTGATACAGTGGCTGTTGAATTCTATCATGATGGTAAGTTGAAACAGGCTAATATCAAATTAACCTTAGAAGCAACAGATGCAAATACAGGAACAAGCTCAACAAGTAAATCAGCATCATCAGCTCAATAAACAAATATGAAATAATCGTAAATAACTTAATTTACGATTATTTTTTTATTTTAAATAGATATTGTGTATAACTAAGTGGATAGATATTAAGGTGGGTGTGAGTAACAGAGGGAAAGGGCAGTATGAAGGGACTTTCTAAACAAAATAGTTATGCACAATTAATTGAATGGCCTGTGACTAACTTTTATTTATTTGATATTTTAAAATAAAAAAAGACTGTTATACCAATGTGTAAAGCGTATAATTAAGGAATGATAAATAACGCAAAATCTGTGCATAACTAATATGGTGTTGACAAATGGGCAACAAATAAATGTAGTGACGAACACATATTCCCCGCAATATGTTGTGGTCCAAATTGTGGATATGTGCGTAACTTTGTGTATAACTTGTGAAAAAGGTGGAAATTATGAACATTAAGATTATTGGTGTAGGTAAATTAAAAGAAAAATATCTCAAACAAGGAATTGAAGAGTATGCAAAACGGTTAAGTAAGTTTTGTAAATTTGAAATTATTGAAGTAAATGATGAAAAGGCACCGGAAAAATTAAGTTCAGCAGAAATGATTGATGTTAAAGGTAAAGAGGGCGAACGTATCCTTAGTAAGATTAAAGAAAAAGAGTATGTTTATGCTTTAGCCATTTTAGGTAAGGAACGTACGTCGGAAGATTTTGCTAAAGAGATTGCTGATCTTGGAACTTATGGGCATTCAGACATAACCTTCGTTATTGGGGGGTCATTAGGACTAAGCGAGGACGTTTTAAGACGCGCCGACACACAAATCTCGTTTGGTAAATTTACCTTACCGCATCAATTAATGCGGATGATTTTGACTGAACAAGTTTACCGTGGATTTATGATTAATGCAGGGAGCCCCTATCATAAATAAGGACCTTTCAATACTTTAAGTAACGTAATTTTAGGATATCAGTAGATTTTCATATTTTCCCTTGACCTAGAGCTTGCTTAAAGGTGGATGATAAAAATAAGTAATTTTAAATTTAGTCGTATAAGAGGGAGAATTTATGAATAAAAAGAATTTAATCATCGTGACTATTGCATTGCTGTTATCTAACGCAATGGCAGGTCTTGATGGAACGATTATTAATACTGCATTACCATCAATCGTCAGTGATTTGCATGGTATCCAATATATGGGATGGATTGTTGCAGTTTTCTTGTTGGGGATGGCAGTTGCCACACCTCTTTGGAGTAAATTAGGCGAACGAATTGGTAACCGTGGTGCATATCAGTTAGCAACTTTTTTATTTGCAATCGGTGCGGTTTTTCAAGCAACATCAAGTAATATTGTCTTTTTCTTAGTTGCTAGAGTAGTTATGGGTATTGGTGCAGGTGGGATGAATACAATTCCGTTTATTATTTATGCTGATATTTATAAAAATATTAAGAAACGCTCACAAGTTATTGGTTATGCAACAGCTAGTTACAGTATTGCATCAATTATTGGACCTTTAGTTGGTGGCTGGATCGTTGATACGTTTAGTTGGCATTGGGTCTTCTATATCAATGTACCAATAGCATTAATATCAATTATTTCAATCCAATTTTTCTTCAAAGAAGAAGTTAAAAAACGTCAAAAGGGGAATATCGATTACTTGGGTGCTGGAATGATGATTGTCAGCTTAGTGACCTTATTAACAGGTATTCAAATGATTGGTGTTGGGTCAATTAATTTAGTCGTTGGGTTAATTATTGCTGGAATTATCTTACTCGGTATTTTGTATAGAGTTGAGGATAGGGCCGTTGATCCGATTATTCCCAATCGATTATTTAAAAATAAGAAACTGATTGTTGATTTTATCATATTTGCCTTTTTATGGGGAGCATTTATCTCATTTAACATCTATATTCCAATGTGGGCACAAGGAATACTTGGAATGAGTGCATTGATTGGTGGGGCAACACAAATTCCTGGTGCAATGACTAATTTATTTGGTTCGTTGTCCGGTCCATCAATGATTCCTCGATTGGGGAAATACCGGATTATTACAATCGGAACCATTAGCTTTATTATTTCGTTTGCTGGGATGTTAGTTGTAGGTGTGACAGTCCCATTCTGGTATTTATTACTAATGGGTGCTTTTGAAGGGTTCGGTTTAGGAATGTGTTTTAATGTCCTACAACTGAGTGTTCAAGAGGATGCGGAGGGTCGAGATGTCCCAATCGCAACTTCATTTGCCTACTTATTACGTATTTTAAGCCAAACATTTATGTCATCAATTTATGGGGTTATCCTTAACAGTGCGTTGTTAAAAGGAGTTAATCAGTCTCATGGTAAAATTACGATGGAGATGTTAAACAAGCTAAGTGATTCGAAGCGTGTTTCAAGTCTTCCTGAAAAATTATTACCAGCAATGCGACAGATTATGTATGAAGGGTTGCATAATATTATGGTAATCGCGACAATATTATTGATTATCGTTTTACTATTTAATTTATGGATTCAGGCTCAATCTAGAAAACAACTAAGTTAAAAAATAGAATCTCTGAGAGAATGTACTATGTACTAAGTCGTATCGAGTTGACTGATGAAATTATATAAAATTTAATGGGGTATATTGATTTATCTGCTTGTAAAGTTATTAATAGATTCCCAGTGTAAATTCCTTGATTAATGTCAATTTATCAAATGCACTGTACTTAACTCTAGGCAAAAAAATCCCGCCATGATTGTCGAATGAAATTATATATTTCATCTGATAATCATGGCGGGATTTTTACAAAAAGGCAGATACCTTTTTAATCGTATTTTTTATAGATAATAGGTTAGGTCACTTGCTGGAGTCGGATAAGCTAAGATAAGTTTAGTAACATCTGTTTTTGATGTTTTGTTAGCAATTAATGGTGTTAGATAATTGATAAGTTCTTCCGCAATTGTGGTGTATGCGACAGCACCAACAAGTAAGTTGGATGATTTATCAAAGATAGTTGTCACAGATGCTTCAGATTCTTTAATTCGATTAAAGGAATACCAGTTAGTTGTCTCTTGTACTCTAATGTCATAATGTTCAGGTTCATTTTTAGCTTGTTCAATCGTAATGCCAACTTGAGATAGTTGTGGGCTGGCATAGACAGTCATTGGAATTGGTGGGTAAGCAATTGGACTATTCGATTTTTTAAGTAGTTGGTCTGCAACGTAATGACCTTCAAATGTTGAAACAGGTGTTAACTTAGGTTGTTTGCGTGAAACAATATCTCCAATGGCATAAATTCGATCATTTTTCGTTTTTAAGTGAGAATCCACAATAATACCATGTGAATCTGATTCAGCACCTGTAGCAGGTAGGTTTAATGTATTAACGTTAGGTTGACGGCCCATAGCTGAAATTGCCAAATCAACAGTTAAAGATAATCCCTTATCGTCTAACATCTGGAAGCCTAAAGGACCTTCTGTTATTTCTGTAATATTAGTGTCAAAGTGAAAATGGACACCATTAGTTTTCAAATTCTCAATGAGACGGGTTGTATATTCAATTGGAAATCCACGTAATATTTGACTATTATGTTGAATAATATGAACTTCTGAGCCAGCAATAGCAGCTATATTAGCAAGCTCAATTGAAACATAGCCAGCGCCAATAAAAGCTATTTTATCTGGTAATTCTTCAAGTGATAAAAAATCGGTACTTGTTTTTAGTAAATGACTGCCTGGAATATCAGGGACTACAGGTGACTGACCGGTCGCAATTACAAAATTATCGGCAGTGTAAGTTTCAGTATTAACGTTAATTTCTGACTTTGAAATAAACTTAGCAGATCCGTGAACAGTTTTAATATTTGCTGCAGATAAACCTGCTAGGGTATTGGCTGGAACTTTATCCGTATAAGCTGATTTAAAAGCCATTAATTTAGGCCAATCAATGATAGAACTGCCAGTTAGTCCGAAGCCTTGCATTGCTTCTTGGCGTTGTTTAGTTTCAACAGCAGAATAAAGCATTTTTTTTGGGTCACAACCTCGATTAGGACAAGTACCACCCCAAAGATCATTTTCAATAATGAGAACAGATTGCTTTTTACTTAAATCAAAAGCAGTAGAAAGACCACCAGGTCCAGCACCAATAATAATTGTATCGTAGTGTGATTGTTTCATAATTAATATCCCCCATAATAAATATTTAATAATTATACTGATACTAGCATAAAATTGAAAATTAATTAAAAATAATCGCTTAAAAATGTTTCATGTGAAACATTTTTAAAAAGAAAGCATAGCTTTTAAATTTTTAAAATAGTGACAGACAAAGTAATCCAGTATTAGAATATTTTATTTGATTATTAAAATCACAGAGGTTATAGTTTAAAAAGGGCGTTAAGTCAATGTATGTAAAGGATTTTAGCTATTTATTTAACTACAATTATTTGGGGGTCATTATATGACAGCAACAGTACTAAACGATATTACGAAGGTACTCATTTACACGATTGTATCGTATCCAATCGTTGGAGGCCTAGCCTTTATTGTATCGAGCCTTTATTATAGAATATTTATGGAGAAGAAGGAGCTCCCTAAATATTTAGAGAAGGGAGAACCATTCATTTCTATTTTTGTACCTGCTCATAATGAGGAACAATCAATAGAAGCAACAATTCGACATCTAGAGACTAAGTTAAATTATCCTCTAGATAAATATGAAGTTATTGTAATTAATGATGGTTCCACAGATAAAACCGGTGAGATTTTGGAGACGCTACAAGAGGAGTTCAAATCACGTTTAAGAACGATCACAATTATTAATAATCGTGGAAAAGCAGCTGGATTCAATATTGCATTGGCATTTGCTAAAGGCGAATTTATTTTATCCAATGATGCGGATTCAAAACCAGAAGTTGATGCCTTATGGAAATATATGTCATATTTTGAAAGAAAAGGTGGCAAGAATTTAGGCGCTGTCACTGGGAATATGTTACCAATTAATAAAACAACAATTGTAGCAGAAGCACAACAGAATGAATTAAATTCAATCATTGGCTTAATTAAGAGATCGCAATTATCTTATGGCGGTTTATTTGCTTTCTCAGGTGCAAATACAATGTATCGAAAAGCAGCCGTTTTAGATGTTGGTGGTTGGGAAGCTGAACAGCCAACAGAAGATATCGCAATTGCCTGGGACATGCAGGCATTAGGTTGGGTGGCTTATTTTGCGCCGCATATTCGCTTCTTTATGGATGTACCTGAAAAGCTAGGTGAACTAATTAAACAAAGACATAGATGGTCATCTGGTGGCGTTTATGTACTTCTAACGAAGACGTTACGCGTTCTACGTCATCCGATTAAACAATTTTCAAGTGTACCTATTATTATTGATTATGGATTAAGTGTTATTTGGTCAGTCTTTTATTGGTTAAGTATGATTGCATTTTTAGCAATTCAAATTATCTGTATTGTAAATGGTGATTGGTTACAGTTGAGCAATAACTTAGCGCTCGCCTGCATATTTATTTCAATAGAGGTCATTATTGGTTTGATTCAGTTAATCATGGCGTCATTTTTCAATGATAGTGGTAAATCTTTAAAATACGTTATTTTTGCGCCGTGGTATATCCTCATTTACTGGATGGTAAATACGTATACAATGGTAGCTGAGTTAATTCCGACAGTGCGTAAAATTATTACGGGTGAAGATGGTGGCGTATGGCATTCACCTGAACGTTCGGATAGTATTACAACAGATTTAGGAGGCGACGATGATGACAAAAAATAAGCCTGACTATATTGTGAACGAAGTAGATGAAGACGCATTGACGATTGATTGGTTTTTTGGTCAAAAAAATGTAAGTCTCAAACTAAGACAATTAGTATTAATAACAATTGGCTGGATTGCGTGCTTAGTACCAATCAGTATCACGGTTATCTTGATTTTATTTAAAGATAAGGCAATCCCAATTGATCAAACACTATTTACTGAGCTTTTTGATACGATTATAAATACATTCCTACAATACTATTTGTTTTTTATTGCGTTCTTTTTAATTTTGCATATTTATAATTTAATTCTTTCGAATAATCGTCTAAAAAATGATATAGAAAGTTATGATTCAAAATTATTAAAGAAACACACTGACTTAGCTGAAGAAATGTACTATTTAAAATATGGGCCACGAGATCATAGAGAGGGTCAAAATAAAATTATCATACAAGATTATGCCGATATTGGGACATTTGAATTAAGGCAACAATTTGATTACTTTGGAGATGAGGATGAAGATGATTTCTAAAGAGGATAAAAGATTATTAGATGAGATGGTTGTACGAGAAAGAAATATGAAGAAAAGACGTGACATTTCGGGCTTGATGTTACATAAATTAAGATTATTTAAGCGAAGATTAGTTACGTTTTTAACGGTTTTATCAACCGGAATCCTATTAGGACTTTATATGACATTTGAGCCATTCAAAATGTTGTCAGTTGTCAGTATTATAGAAGTTAATGTACTGGTAGCGGCAATTCTATTTCTATTTACGTCATACTTTTGGCAAATAATGCTCAAACACTGGCCATTAAAACATTTAATTAGTTGGTATAAAACTAAACTAAGAGTAACGTACGCGGGCCCACTGCTTGCTTCAAAAAGATGGTTACAGTTTTATTATAAAGATCGGGATATTTCACCGTATATCCCACAAATATTGTATTACCTACAAAATGAGTCTAAGTTAAAAACAGTTGATGAGGTATTAGCATTTATTGATGAAGGGGCACCTTCAGAAGTGGAAGAACATAATGTGTTAGATAAATTTAGACGATTTATTGGTGAAACAAATCAAATGGTCCTGAGTACTGCTACTGCAGATGGGATGCCATCGAGTCGTCAGATGCGATTTATTGTTTCACCTGATAAATCAAATGTTTGGTATTTTGGTTCAGCTCCGGAAACGCCTAAAATTGCTGAATTGGATTTAGGTAAAGCAGCTATTAATACAATTCCAACGAGTACAGGGATGACTATTGCTAGTAATAGGTTAAGTGTTAAGAGGTCAAAATATAAATTAGAAGATCTAGCAGAGTTGTATCGGGCACAGGTGCCAGGATTTATGGATGGATTACTGGAAGAAGATATAGAAAATGAGATTATTTATGAAATAGTGATCAAAAGTGCTCGATTAGATACTTGGACACAGCACGATCAAGTGAAATTTTAAAGGTATTATTAGCAATATTCATTGCTGATAATACCTTTTTTTAATAAATCAATTAAAAAAATAAACTTTTTACTTGATTTTCAACGTATTTATCTCTATATTTTGACACATAAATTACAGACGAATTATTAATAGATTAACTGTCACTAAGGGAATAAGAAGGTAATGGTGTATTTGATTTATTTTACATTTATTACGGAATATGATATTTATTACATTATTTCAAGATAATGATATTTGACTGAAATGCTTATGTAAAAACTAACTGATAGTATGAACCTCGTAAGATAAATAAGAAAAAAATAAATAAAAACGTTTAACTTAAAAGGAGAACTAAATATAATGAAATTAAATAAAAAGATGACAAAATTTTCAGTAGCAATGGTAGCAACAGTAGCAGCAGGTCTTGGACTTGCAGTTAAAGCAGCAGATGCTGATGTATATACTGTAAAATCAGGTGATACACTAAATAACATCTCAGCAACTTACGCTAACAAAACATCTAATGATGTCAGTGTTAACGCAATTGTTAAAGAAAATAAAATTAGTAACGCTAATTTAATTTATGTTGGTGAACAATTAACAATCAATACTGATACAGCTGCTAAAACAGCAAATACAGCATCAACAACAAATACAACAACTACTAAGGCAGCAACACCAGCTGCAACTCCTGCTAAAGCAGCAACAACAGTTGCACCAAAGAGTACAGTGTCAACAGCAACTGCAAGCACTACTGATTCATCAAGTGCTAAAGCATGGATTGCTAACAAAGAATCTGGTGGTTCATACTCAGCAAGAAATGGCCAATATATTGGTAAATACCAATTAAGTTCATCATATTTAAATGGTGATTACTCAGCTGCAAACCAAGAAAAAGTAGCTAACAATTACGTAACAAGTCGTTATGGTTCATGGAGTGCTGCAAAATCATTCTGGTTATCAAACGGTTGGTACTAAAATTTAAATTATAAAAATAAGAAGCTTTGGATAGGGATATAATTCCTTATTCAAAGCTTTTTTGTTACTTTAAATCTTATGTTAAAATGATAATGTCCAGTAACTAAATTACATGAATGAAAGTTGAGAATTGAATTGAAAAATTACGAATTTTTACTATTTGATATTGATGATACGTTACTTGATTTTGGGTTAACTGAAAAAGCTGCACTAGAAAAGCTTTTTTTAACGCAAAAAATAACATTAGATGATAAAATAAAACAAAATTATTTGAAATTTAATCAGCAGTTATGGCGCCAATATGAGCGTGGTAATTTAAAGCGGGATCAATTATTAGAAAATCGGTTTGCGATATTTTTCAAAAAACAGTTTAATAGAGTAGTTGATGGTAAAGAGTTGGCTAAACAGTATCAAGATAATCTGTCTGCCGGACATGAAAAAATGATGGGCGCAGATGAATTATTGGCATCAATAGATACAGCTAACTATCAATTGTCGATTATTACCAATGGCGTTGCAAACATGCAGTATAAACGATTAGCAGAATCAAAGTTAGATAAGTACTTTCCGCAAATATTTGTTTCGGAAATGACGGGTTATCAAAAACCAACGGTTGGCTTTTTTAACTATGCTTTTGACCATATTGCTGGATTTAATCCCGATAAGGCACTTATTATTGGTGATTCTTTAACATCAGATATTCAAGGTGGGAACAATGTTCACGTTGATACTGTCTGGTACAATCCGAAAAACATTAAAAATAAGACATCAATAAAAGCGACCTACGAAATTGATGATCTGTTAGCCATAAATAATATAATATAAGAATAATTATAAATCTTGGATTAGAGGAATGGTGAATAATGAAAGATGCTAAAATGATGAAAAATGTTAAAAAGATTATTACGTATGCTATTTTTGTGATTGCTACCTATTTTTTATTTTCACAAGTTTTATCAGTGTCAGAAATAGCAACGGATCGTTCCTTTATGGAGATTGCAAAAGCAGAACCAGTCGTATTTATTATTATCTTTTTTATAATTTATAGTTTATTTATGATAATTAGTATTGCTTTTTTCTATTTTTCTCATATTTTATTAAAAATTAAGGGAAAATATGATATTAGTTTACTTATTTTAAATTTTTTCACAGTTTTTTTAACAATATCAACGCTTGTTATTAAATCAGTTGGAGGGGCATTACCAACAGTAGTTATCAAAACTAGTTTATTTTTTATTTTAATATCGATGTCCTTATCAACGACTGCAAAATTATTAGCCTTACGAGAAGAACGACTAAAAAAAAGAAAAAAATAGGTTAAATATAGCAGTATTTTAAAGGAGGTACATATGAAAATTAAAGAGCGGTTGGATACGTTAAGTGATGCGATTATAGCCATTATTATAACCATTATGGTATTAGAGATGCCAATTGAGATAAAAAATGGGGAGATTAACTTTGTTGGTTTGTTTCAAGCCATTGGAATCTTTATTGTTAGTTTCTGTTTTGTTGCTAATATCTGGTATCAACATGCGGTCGCATTTTCGGAAGTAAATGAAGTACCAAATAAAATAATTGTGATGGATTTAATCTTAATGATGCTTTTATCGTTAATGCCAACCTTCACACGACTAATGACAAGTGATACTGTCAGAGAAACGGTTACAATGTATGGTGTTTTATATTTGTTAATTATTTATCTATTCAGGGAAATTGTAAAAGAAATTATTCATCAAAAATATACAGAAAAATCTGATATGAAAAAAGTATATGTAACCATTTATGGCAGACATAACACAGAAACCGGATTATTAATATTAGCTTTAATTCTTATAGGCTGGTTTTTCCCTAAAATAACGTTAGTCTTTTTTATTATCATACCAATTCGTTCATTTATTACTAATAGTGCAGATAACAGTGAATTTACTAATATTAGTCAAATGGAACCTAAAGGTACTGAGGCATTCTTAGAGATGACACCTGAAGATAGAGAAAAATTAAAACCAATTATTACGACACTTAGAAAAGAAATAAAACAACAAGATCCTGATGCGTGGGAGAATTTTACAGAGGATGCTGAAGAGGCACTCGACGTTAGTGAAGGAACGATACTTAGATGGTTTCGTCAATATCGTCAAGCATTTGAGGATTCACAAAATACGCGAAGAAAAAATATAAAGTATGGTAGAGACCAATTAAGTAGAGAAGATGATTAATAGTAAACTGTCCGTCCAATTTTGGAAAGGGCAGTTTTTAATTACAAAAAACCCCTATACTAGACTGATATTTCAGTATCTAATATAGGGGGATTGTTATTATTATTGTGCCATAAAATCTTTTAACCAATTTTTACCTTCAACGAAACGCGTAACAAGCATTGCAGTAGCAGTATTTCCTGTTGAATTTAATAAAGTTGCGGGAATATCAATGATGGTTGTAATAATTAGAATTAATGGAAGAGCAGCCATTGGGAAACCGAAGATTGAACAAATTAAGGTTTCGGCAACCATACCACCACCTGGAATAGCGCCCATCACGACACCAACCAAGAATGAAACACAGATAATCATAATCATATTATTTAAACTCGTGATATCTTTACCAAAAACGGCAAATAAAAATGTTGTTTTTAAGATGCCACCAATAACAGAGCCATCCTTGTGCGTATTTGCACCTAATGGGATGATCGTATTTGCGATATCTTCGCTCACGCCCATTTTTTTAGAATACTCTAGGTTAACAGGGATACATGCAGCTGAAGAACTTGTTGCAATTGCTGTAACAGCAGGAGCTGAGACATTTTTCCAAAAAATCATAAAACCGGCTTTGCCACCTGCGATAAATGCATAGAAACTCATCATCACAAAGAAGTAGAAAGCTGTAATACCTAAGTAAAGAATGAAACTGCGCAAATATCCGGCAGCAATCTGAGGTCCTAAATTACCGATAATATTGGCAAAGAAACAACCTAAACCAATTGGCGCGTAGATCATCACATATTTAACCATCCGCATAACTACTACGTTTCCAGCTGATAAAAATTTTGTAAATACACTAGATTCTTTACCGGTTGCTGAAGCAGCTGTACCCATTAAAATCGAAAAGATAATTAGTTGTAACATATTATCTTTTGATAATAAATGATAAAAGTCATTAACGGTGAATGTATTAACTAATGTTTCTAAACCAGATGATTTTGTTGATGTATCTTTAACAGTACCCATCAAACCTTTAATCGTATCAACGTTGACGCCGTGAATAGGGTTAAAGAGACGAACACCGATATACCCAATAACACCAGCAATGAAAGCCGTTGTTAGGAAGACAATTAATGTTGTAATCATGATTTTACCAAGTCGTTTCATTTCAGACATTTCTGCGATGGCAGATGAAATACTGAAAAAAACAAGTGGAACTAAAATCATGTACATTAGATTTAGAAAAAGATCTCCTAAAGGTTTAAGGACAGCAGCTTGTTCTTTAAAGATTAAGCCGACAATCCCACCTATGATTAGACCCGAGAGTAATAATAAAGATGTTTTGTAGCGATTAAAAAAAGTAGTCATAAAAAATCCCCTTAAATAATTAGTCTAAAGTCATAAACACTAGTATATCAATTGTTTTGTTTAAAAGCTAAGTTAAAAAAAGGAAACGAATAATATGCAAAAACAAATGAGTTTAATCAATATTAAAAAATGAGATAGTATTAGTTAATAATGAGTATTTAACCGATTATACTAATTTGAAAGATAGCTTATTGACGGGTTAAATACATTAGTTTACAATTGTAATCATAAGACCAATGAAAGAAGGGCAATACTAATGAATAATAAAAAAATAATTGAAATTAGCGACGCTGAGTGGGAAGTTATGCGTGTTATCTGGACATTAGGTCAGAGTACTAGTAATGAAATATTTAAGAATTTAAAAGAAAAAAAGAATTGGCAAATGCCAACAATAAAAACATTATTGGGTCGATTAGTAAAAAAGGGTGCATTATCTGCTGATAAAGAGGGCCGAGCATTCATATACAAACCCCTAATAGAAGAACAAACGACGATGGATCATGTTAGTCAGTTATTATTTGAACATATGTGCCAAATGAAAATTGGCTCAACAATTGCCGATTTATTAAGTGAAGTTGAGTTAAGCCAATCAGATATTGTGAAACTACAAAGTGTGATTGATGAAAAAAGTAAAAATGCACCAGAAATGGTTGAATGTAACTGCTTAGCTGAAAAAATGATGTAAATGTTTCATGTGAAACATTATAAAATTTAATCTGATCCTTTATCTTAATTGTCTAATGAGATTAAAAAAGATGAGAATAGGAGTGTTTGATTTTGAATATTAAAAAAGTAAGTGAGAAGTTTGATTTACCGACTGCGACGTTACGATATTATGAGGAAGTAGGACTTATTCCCACTGTATCACGGAATACAAGCGGGTATCGGGACTATGATGAAATCGATTTAGAATGGGTTAATTTTGCAAAACATATGCGTCAAACGGGGATTTCAATCAACATTTTAAAAGAATATGCTGACCTAACGCAACAAGGTGAGGCCACTGAAGAGCAACGTAAACAGATTTTGATTAAACAGCAACGATTATTAGGTGAACAAATCGCGGCGATGCAAGATACTTATAATTTTTTAGATAATAAAATTGAAACGTACGAAAATCATGTAAAACAGATGTTAAAAATGACCGATAAATAAAAAGCTTGCCTTCAAGTCGACTTGAAGGTTTATTATAAACCTATATTAGATATAGGAGGAACATTTTATAATGATTAAGCAAATTAACTTACGAAAAAAATTCAATTTAAATGAACAAATAACCCTACAAAATAAACTTGTGATGGCACCTATGACAACATGGGCAAGTAACGATGATCAAACAGTTTCTGAAGCAGAAATTAGTTATTACGAACAACGTGCAAAACAGGTCGGAATGGTTATCACAGGTTCGAGCCATGTACAAGAAAATGGTGTTGGATTTGATCATGAAATTGGTGTTTATGAAGATCGATTTATACCAGGTTTGACGAAGTTAGCCACAGCTATTAAGGCCGGTGGGGCAAAGGCCATCTTACAATTAAATCATGCTGGAAATAAGGCATTACCAGAATTAATTACAAATCATGACGTTGTTAGTGCGAGTCCAGTACCAGCACCAAAAACACCATTTGCTCCAGCACAGACACCTCGAGAATTGGCAGAAGAAGAGCTAATACAAGTTATAAAGGCTTTCGGAACAGCAACTAAACGTGCAATTCAAGCAGGTTTTGATGGTATTGAAATTCACGGTGCCCATGGATTTCTAATTCAAAATTTTCTTTCACCACACTATAATCATCGGACTGATCAGTGGGGCGGATCATTAGAAAATAGATTACGATTTGCTATGGCAGTAGTTGATGAAGTTCAACGAGTGGCTGATGAAAATACGACTAAAGAATTTATTATCGGTTACCGAATTACACTTGAAGAACGTGAAACAGATGGTCTTAAATTAGAAGATACAGAAGCTTTGATAACGAATTTAGTTGCTAAACAGGTGAGTTATTTGCACCTTTCGTTGGGTGATGCGTTAACTGATGGTCCAAAGGGTGGTGAACCCTATATTCAAAGAGTTTCTCAACTAGTTAATCAACGGGTACCAATCGTGGCAGCCGGCTCATTAAATACTTTTGATAGAGCAACGACAGCATTAAAATCGGGATTAGATTTAGTTGCTGTTGGGTCAGCATTAGTTGCAAATCCTAATTTGCTAAATCAAGAAAAATGGCAATTAACGTTATCGATGAGTGATCCTAGTATCCCTAAGTTAATGTTAAAAAAAATCCAAGCGCTGGGTAGCACATTTGGATTTACCTTAGTAGATTAGATAATTTATTAAAAACTGTAATATCTGTTGTTGATGATAGGAAAACCTATTACTGGCAACAGATTTTTTATGTTATAAAATTAAAAGTTCAGATTTGTCATTTTAATATATTTAAACAGACACTGGCTTAATTTTTAATTTCTGTTATTATTTAGGACGTTAAGACAAATAATATAGATTGGAGAATGATAACTTATGGAAATTGCAGGATTTGGCGTTGAAGAGTGGTTAAATGTCTATGAATCTAAAGCTACGTATGATATTGCACAAAGAACGGTTTCATCGATGACAATGAACGAATTATTAAATATTGGTCAAGAAAATGGTCAGGATTTTTATCGTGATTTAGATGCACAAAAGATGAATTATGGTTGGATTGAGGGGTCCCCAGCTTTTAAAGCAGAGGTTAGCAAACTTTATAAAGCGGTTTCGCCGGAACAAGTTTTACAAACTAATGGTGCAACAGGAGCAAATCAACTGGCACTATACGCGTTGATTGAACCTGGTGATCATGTGATTTCTATGTATCCTAGTTATCAGCAACTCTATGATATTCCTAAATCATTAGGAGCTGAAGTCGATTTTTGGAATATTTCTGAAAAAAATCAATGGATGCCTGATTTGGATGAATTACGAGCAATTATTCGACCAGATACTAAAATGATTTGTTTAAATAATGCGAATAACCCAACGGGAACAGTAATTGAAACTAAACTAATGACTGAAATCGTTAAAATTGCAAAAGAAGTCGGCGCATATGTATTAGTTGATGAGGTCTATTTACCTTTAGATGATACAACGGACGTAAGTTCAATTGTTGATTTATATGACAAAGGTATTGCGACGAATAGTTTATCAAAAACCTATTCAACTCCCGGTATTAGAATCGGTTGGACGGTTGCTAGTCCAGCTGTTACAGATATTTTTAGAAAATACCGTGATTATACGATGATTTGTGCAGGTGTATTTAATGACCAAATGGCTGTTCATATTTTAAAAAATAAAGAATTAGTATTGGATAGAAATCGACAAATTGTGAAACGAAATTTAAAAATTTTAAGTGATTGGGTGGAAAATGAGCCAGCAGTTAGCTTAGTAGTGCCAAAATCTGTCTCGACTTCATTTATAAAATTTGAAACAATTGAAGATGATGAACAATTTTGTCAAAAATTATTAAAAGATTATGGGGTTTTATTAGTACCTGGAAGCCGATTTGGTGTGCCAGGACATGCAAGATTAGGTTACTGTGCTAAAGAATCCGTTTTAGTAGAAGGATTAAAACGCTTGTCACAAGCATTACATGAATAAGTTTAGTGCATCAAAGAGAGATAAAAAGTAGATTTACAAGTTACTTTTTATCTCTCTTTTTGTGGAAAGTAAAATTAGATGATAAATCAAAAAGTGTGAGCTGGTTCACACTTTTAATGTAACCGATTTCACACCAGAAACTGTAGACTGTTGATATACTCCAAGCGAAACGACCGGCAGAGGAGGGTGTCATGATAAAAATACAGTAAAAGGATAACGCCGCTATCTATTTGGTATAAAACAATTAAAGGAGGAAATTATAATGGATTCAACGACAACAATGGAAAAGGTACCTAAAAAGAAATTTAAGTTAAAAATGCCCGGCGCTTTTGTTATTTTATTTATATTAACGATTGTTGCAGTTATGGCAACATGGATTATTCCAGCGGGCTCTTACTCTAAATTATCTTATGATCAGGCAAGTACGGAATTAAAAATTACCGATGCGCATGGGAATGTAAAAAAAGTTCCTGCGACACAAAATCAATTGGATAAACTTCATGTCAAAATTGATATTAAACAATTTACATCAGGTGGTATTACGGCAGCAGTATCAATACCTAATACATATCAGCGATTGAAGCAAAATCCGGCAGGACCAGCTGATATCACAAATAGTATGGTTAACGGGACAATTGAAGCCGTAGATATTATGGTCTTTATTTTAGTCCTGGGTGGTTTAATTGGTGTTGTTAAAGTCAGCGGCGCGTTTGAATCAGGTTTAATTGCGCTAACTAAGAAAACCAAAGGTCATGAATTTTTATCAATTTTCTTTGTTTCAATTTTAATGGTTTTAGGCGGAACTCTTTGCGGGATTGAAGAAGAGGCAGTGGCCTTCTATCCAATATTGGTACCAGTATTTATCGCGATGGGCTATGATTCGATAGTCTGCGTGGGGGCAATTTTCTTATCCAGTTCTATTGGGACCACATTCTCTACGATTAATCCGTTCTCAGTTGTTATTGCGTCAAATGCAGCCGGAATTGATTTTACGCAAGGTATGATTTGGCGGATTGTTGGTTTGATTGTCGGGTCTATTTTCTTAATTATTTATTTAGGACGTTATAGTAAAAAGGTTAAGGATGATCCAACAGCTTCAATTACTTATGAAGATAGTAAAGACTTTAATCGATTATGGTCAGTATCTTCAGGTGAAGGTGGTAATAAATCAGTTTTCACTATTCGTAAGAAAATTATTCTATTATTATTTGTTGTGACATTCCCAATCATGGTTTGGGGCGTTATGGCAAAAGGTTGGTGGTTCCCAACGATGGCATCTTCATTCTTGGTATTTGCTATCGCCATTATGTTCTTAACAGGTACAGGTCGAGATGGTCTAGGTGAAAAGGGTGTCATTGATGCTTTTGTCAGTGGTGCATCTAGTTTAGTTGGGGTGTCATTTATTATTGGACTTGCCAGAGGGATAAATATCGTGTTAAATCAAGGATTGATTTCAGATACCATTCTTCAATATGCGTCATCTTTAGTTGTTGGCGTAAGTGGACCAATTTTCATAATTATCATGATGGTTATTTTCTTCTTCCTTGGATTTATCGTACCTTCTTCATCCGGATTAGCCGTTTTAGCAATGCCAATATTTGCGCCATTAGCTGATTCTGCAGATATTCCAAGATTTATTGTCGTTTCTGCTTATCAATTTGGACAGTATGCAATGCTTTTCTTAGCACCAACAGGGTTAGTTATGGCAACACTTCAAATGTTAAATATCAGATATTCGCACTGGGTAAAATTCGTTTGGCCCGTCGTTGTCTTTGTTCTATTATTTGGTGGTGCACTCTTAGTATTACAAGTCTTAATTTATTAAAGTAAGAATTATCATAAAAATAATGTACTTTTAATGTTTCTCATTTAATAATTTTAAAAACACGGTAGTGGAAGCGTTTTATAAATGTAATATACGATATTGAACCGTAAGAATCCTCATAATGAGAAATAGTTCACATTATAGGTGTAAGCGTTTACTAATATAGGCTAATTATTCCTGTTATGCTATGCATGTAATAAATATATGGGAGGTAATCATTATGACAAGTCCAGTACACGTAACATCAGAAATCGGAACTCTTAAAACAGTTTTGTTAAAGAGACCCGGTAAAGAAGTTGAAAACTTAACACCAGATATCATGGGTCGTCTTTTATTTGACGATATTCCATACTTACCTGAAATTCAAAGAGAACATGATTTTTTCGCAAAAACATTGCAAGACAATGGCGTTGAAACAATTTATCTTGAAACATTGGCTGCAGAAGCTTTAGATGCAGGAAATGTAAAAGAAGAATTCTTGGAAAAAATGTTAGATGAATCAGGTTTAGTTTCTAGCACACTCCATGCTGCATTGAAAGAATATTTACTTTCAATGGAAACACAAGATATGGTTGATAAAATTATGGCTGGCGTTAGAACAAATGAAATCGATTACAAGTCAAATGCTTTAGTTGATTTAAGTTCTTCTGAAGACTATCCATTCTTTATGGATCCAATGCCTAACCTTTACTTTACACGTGACCCAGCAGCATCAATGGGTGATGGTTTAACAATTAACCGTATGACATTCGCTGCACGTCGTCGCGAATCATTATTTATGGAATACATTATGGAATACCATCCACGTTTTGCTAATAAAGGCGTAAACGTATGGCGTAGTCGTAACCATCTCGACCGTATGGAAGGTGGAGACGAATTAATTTTAAACGACCACGTTCTTGCAATTGGTATTTCGCAACGTACTTCAGCTCGTTCAATCGAAGAATTAGCACAAGTATTATTTGCAAAACACAGTGGCTTTGATAAGATTCTAGCAATTAAAATCCCTAATAACCGTGCAATGATGCATTTGGATACAGTGTTCACAATGATTGATTACGATAAATTTACAATTCATCCAGGAATCCAAGATAATGGCGGAAACGTTGATACATTTATCTTAGAACCAGGTAAAGATAACCACATTAACATTTCACATCGTACAGACTTACAAAATGTCTTACGTGAAGTCTTAAAAGTACCAGAACTTATCTTAATTCCAGTTGGTAACGGCGATGCAGTAGTTGCACCTCGTGAACAATGGAATGATGGTTCAAATACATTGGCAATCGCTCCTAATACAGTTGTAACTTATAATCGTAACTACGTTTCAAATGAAGTCCTAAGAAGTTATGGAATTAAAGTTATTGAAGTTATTTCAGCCGAATTATCACGAGGTCGTGGTGGTCCACGTTGTATGAGTATGCCTATCGTTCGTGAAGACTTAAAAAAATAAAATTTAAAAAAGGTGGAAATTAATATGTCAAACACAGTCTTTCAAGGTCGCAGTCTTTTAGCAGAAAAAGATTTTACTCCAGAAGAATTAGAATATTTAATCGATTTCTCAATTCATTTAAAAGATTTGAAAAAACGTGGAATCCCTCATAAATATCTTCAAGGTAAGAATATTGCCTTACTTTTTGAAAAAAATTCAACAAGAACACGTGCTGCTTTCACAACAGCATCAGTTGATTTAGGTGCTCATCCTGAATTTCTTGGAAAAAATGATATTCAATTAGGTAAAAAAGAATCAGTTGAAGATACAGCTAAAGTATTAGGTAGTATGTTCGACGGTATTGAATTCCGTGGATTCAGCCAAGATGTTGTTGAAGGATTAGCTAAATTCTCAGGCGTTCCTGTATGGAATGGTTTAACTGATGAATGGCATCCAACACAAATGATTGCTGATTTTATGACTGTTAAAGAAAACTTTGGCAAATTAAAAGGCATCACATTAACATACGTTGGGGATGGCCGTAACAATATGGCTAACAGCCTTTTGGTAACTGGATCAATGTTAGGTGTAAATATTCATATCGTTGCACCTGACTCATTACAACCAACTGAAGAAGTTCAAAAATTTGCTGCTGAATTTGCTAAAAAATCAGGAAGCAAGAACATGATTACTTCAGACGTTGATAAAGGGGTTAAAGGTTCAGATATTCTTTACACAGATGTTTGGGTATCAATGGGTGAAGAAGATAAATTCGAAGAACGTATTAACACATTGAAACCATACCAATTAAACATGGACATGGTTAAAAAGACTGGTAATGAAAATATGATCATCATGCATTGTTTACCAGCATTCCATGGCATTGAAACTGAATATGGTAAAGAAATGTTCGAAAAATATGGTGTTAAAGAAATGGAAATTACTGACGAAGCATTCCGTAGTAAATATGCGCGTCAATTTGAAGAAGCAGAAAACAGAATGCATTCAATCAAAGCAATTATGGCTGCAACTGCAGGAAACTTATTCATTCCACGCGTTTAATAACATTATGATAGTTTGTTTTTAACGGTGAAAGTAACTTAACAGGGAAGTGTCTCTGCAAAAAAATAGGCTGTCATTAGGGGGACTAATCTGGAGCAAGACTTTAGATTAGGTCCCTTTTTATTTTTAATAAAGAAAGTAGGCAGTTAAATTATGGACGAAAAACATACAGTTAAAAAAATTAGTTTAATGGCGCTAGTCGCGTTAGTTATTAGTTCTTCTATTGGTGGTGGGGTCTTCGGACTAACCTCTGATTTAGCCAATGCATCTTCACCCGGTCCTGCTCTAATTGGTTGGGTAATTGTCGGAATTGGTATTTTGATGTTATCTCTTTCATTGAATAACTTATTAAATAAAGAACCAGATTTAGAAGGTATTTTTACTTATGCAGAAAAAGGATTTGGACCATTCGCTGGATTCATCAGTGGTTGGGGTTACTGGTTATCTGCTTGGTTAGGAAACGTTGCATTCGCTACAATCTTGATGAGTGCGGTTGGTTACTTTTTCCCTATCTTTAAATCAGGACAAAATCTACCTTCAATTTTAATTGCAAGTATCCTTTGCTGGGGATTAACATACTTTGTTAATCGCGGTATTGAAGGTGCAGCAGCAATCAATGCGATTGTTACGGTCTGCAAATTAATTCCAATTTTTGTATTTATTGTTGTTGCTATATTCTTATTCAAGATCGATATTTTTACAGCTAACTTCTGGGGCACAATGAGTCATAACTTCGTTGTTGGCGATGTCGCTTCACAAATTAAAAAATGTATGATGGTTATGATGTGGGTCTTTGTAGGTATCGAAGGGGCATCAATGTTGTCTTCTCGTGCAGAAAAGAAATCTGATGCAGGTAAGGCTACAATCATTGGCTTAATTAGTTTATTAGTCGTTTACGTTTTAGCTTCAATGTTACCATACGGTATTTTGACACAAGCACAATTAGCTTCAATTCATCAACCAGCAATGTTATATATTGCTGTTGAAATGGTTGGACCAGTTGGTGGTTACGTTATCGGTATTGGCTTAATTGTTTCAATTTTGGGTGCATGGTTATCATGGACAATGCTTCCAGCAGAAACAATGTTATTAATGGCCAAAAGTAAATTATTACCCGGTTACTTTGGTAAAGTTAATGATAAAAAAGCACCAACTTTTGCTTTAATCGTAACAGGCGGATTAGTACAATTATTCCTTTTCACGCTTTTATTCACAGATAAGGCTTATAATTTTGCTTATTCACTATGTACAGCTTCAATTATTGTTTGTTATATCTTAGTTGCGATGTATCAAGTTAAATACTCAATTCAACATATTGATGAAAAAGGCAATAAAGCACAATTAGTATATGGTTTAATTGCGCTATTATTCCAAGTTGCCGGGATTATTATGGCCGGTATCAGTTATTTATTACTCTGTTTAATCGCTTACATTCCAGGGATTTACTTCTATGGGAAAGCAAGAGTAGCACAAGGTGAAAAATTCTTATCAAAAGGCGAAATAGGTATAACCCTGGTTATAATTATTGGTGCTTGCATTGGTATTTGGTTAATTGCTTCAGGAAAAATGGTTGTTTAATAAATAAAAAAATGAGGAGTCGATTAATATGTCAAGAAAAATTGTTATTGCTTTAGGTGGAAATGCTATTTTATCAAAGGATGCTAGTGCTGAGGCACAACAAAAAGCATTGCGAGAAACAGCTGAATATCTTGTTAAATTTGTTGAAAAAGGGGATAAATTAATTATCTCTCATGGTAATGGTCCACAAGTTGGGAACTTATTACTTCAACAAGCAGCTGCAGTTTCTGAAAAGAACCCAGCCTTACCATTAGATACTTGTGTTGCAATGACACAAGGAAGTATTGGTTATTGGATGCAAAATGCATTGGATAATGCATTGGTTGAAAAAGGAATCAATAAAGAAGTTGCAACTATTGTGACACAAGTTATCGTTGATCAAAATGATGCTGCATTTAGTAACCCAACTAAACCAGTTGGTCCATTCTATTCAGAAACAGCTGCTAAAGCAGAAATGGCTGCACATGAAGAGATGACATTTGTTGAAGATGCTGGTCGTGGATGGCGTCGTGTTGTTCCTTCACCACGTCCAACTGGGATTAAAGAATACAAAACAATCGATCAATTAACAGAAAATGGTGTTATTTCAATTTCTGTTGGTGGCGGTGGTGTTCCTGTTGTTGAAGAAAACGGTAAATTACATGGCGTAGAAGCTGTTATTGATAAAGATTTCGCTTCAGAAAAATTAGCTGAATTGGTAGATGCTGATTTACTTATTATTTTGACGAGTGTTGATAATGTTTATGTTAACTTCAATAAACCTAATCAAGAAAAATTAGAACAGGTAACTGTTTCTGAATTAAAAGAATATATCAAAGAAGATCAATTCGCTAAAGGTAGTATGTTACCTAAGATTGAAGCTGCGATTGAATTCGTTGAAGCAAGTAAAAAGGGTCGCGCAATTGTGACATCTTTAGAAAACATCAGTCAATTATTAGATAATGATGCTGGGACAGTTATCGTAAAAGGTTAATAAAAAGCGATAGTTAAGCTGAACTAGCTAACAAAGTTGTAAGGTAAATTGTGGCCAAGGAATATCCATGTTAAAATGATAAAGGAGAGAGTTTAGGGAGTTAGTAATTAGTGGAGGGGATCAAACAATGCAAAAAATTAAAGCAGTACCCCAATATATGCAGTATTTAAGAAAATTATCAGATTTTGAAGCACTTACTGATGAAGAAGCCAATTTACTAATGAACAACATGAGTATCAAATCGTTCCAAAAAGGTCAGGTTCTTTTTGACGAAAATGATCAACGTACACGTTTTTATTTTTTAATAGAAGGCGTAATACGGGTTGAACGATTTGATATTGATGGCGACTTTGGATTTTATTCATATATCAAAAATGACTTAGGATTTCCGTATCGAGGCTTACTAAGTGATAAAAATTACCCTTATTTAGCGAGAGCCATGACGGATATACAAATCGTCTATTTCCCAATGGCCTTAGTTGAACGGATATTGAAGCAAAATATTCTGATGGCTACTCGATCAATAAGGGAGATGTCAACAATTCTAAGCGCTACAGAGAATCAAGTGCAAAGAATGGTAACGTCTAGTGCTCATGATCGAATTGTACAAGCTATCAATATTTTAGCAGAACAATTAGGTGCTGATTTCACAGAAAAGCATGTCGTTATTCCTTATCGTGTCACGATTAAAGAGCTAGCGTTAGTTAGCGGGACTACTCGTGAAACAGCCGGACATGTGATTAAGTGCTTGGCTAAAAATAAGGAAATCATTTTTGAACGGCAGCAATTAACATTGTTGGAAGGTTGGTTTGCTGATCAGAGTTTTGACCGGCAAGAACGCATCTTTAAATTATAATCTGAATAAAAAAATGATCATATGACTTTGGCATATTATGGCCAGGTCATATGATTATTTTTTTAAAATAAAATTGTAATTAAACCGATTGCTAATACTACTTGAACAAGCATAATACCACCAGCATAAAGTAATAAACGCTTGCCTTGACTAAATAGTGATTTTAAATTTAACCGAAGGCCAATAGCAGCTAAGGCGATTATTTCACACCATGTACTTAGAAAATGTGCAGTTTCACCAATTCGTGAAGGTAAAAAATGTAAACTATTAAGGACACAAAGTGTTAAAAATCCAATAACATACCAAGGAACTAAAGTTGATTTTTTTGTTGTTACTTGTGACGCTTTTTGGGTAGGTTGATTCTTGCTGTGTAAATAGCTAAAAATAGTAATAACAAATACTAAACAAATAATTCTTAATATTTTGAACAATGTAGCAGTTACGATGACATCCTGATTTAGCATAGTTGCACTTGCAACTACTTGCCCAACAGATTGCACAGTTCCACCAATTAAGACACCTCTGAAAACATTGTTACCACCCCAGAGGAGGGTTCCAATAATAGGTAATGTTAACATTAAAATGGTTCCCATTAGATTAACTAACGTAATTGAAATTCCAGTTTCTTCATTATCAGCATCAATAACTGGGGCAATTGCACCAATGGCTGATGAACCACAGACAGCATTTCCACCGGCCATTAATAAGTAAGTACCTTCACCAAAGGCTAATTTTTTACCTAGCCAAATTGCAAAAATAATTGTGATACTCATTTGAAGAAAAGTAAAAAGTAAGCCATTTAAACCAATTTCTTTAATACTTTGAAATGTGATAGTCGCACCTAACAAAAGAACTGAGTATTCTAATAAACGTTTCTCAGAAAATTTAGTTCCGGCCGTTAGTGTGGGTTGATGTAGAACAGTATTACCTAAAATGATTCCAATGAATAAAGCAATAGTTGCACCACCTAACATGGGCAACCAAAGTTTAGCAATAAAATAGCTGGCAAGCCCAATTAGTAAGGCAACGATAAATCCTGGTAGTAAGTTAGTTATTTTTTTCAATATGATCATCCTCTCTAAACAATACTTTAACTATAGCTGATTTCTTTTAATTAATAAAATAAATCTTTATAATAAGTACTATTAATAAAACGAATGGAAGTGGTTAATATTTTTAAAAATTTAGAAATTTTTAAATCAGTTTATGAAACAAGGAACTTTACTACTAGTGCGCAACTACTATTTTTATCACAACCAACGATTTCAGTTCAAATTAAGCAATTGGAAGAAACATTAGGTGTTATGTTATTTGAAAGAAATGGCCGACAACAAATTGTACCTACCGAGAGTGGAACGCTACTTTACCAGCAAACACAGCAATTACTAGATTTATGGCAGCAAGATTTATTTGCCTTAAAACATCAAAAAACTGATCAGAAAATTGCCTGTAAAATAGCTGCCTCACACACCACTGCAGCATACTTACTACCTGACCTGTTACGCAAAAATAAGGAATCTCTAAAACGATTAGAATTAGAAGTTAGCGTTCTTAATTCATCACAAATTATGGAACAATTAAAGCAACATAAGTTAGATTTTGGATTTATTGAAAAACCGTTGACTGAGAAGAATATTAAACGTTACTCGTTGACGACTGATCAATTAGTTTGGGCTGGTAATGAGGATGAGCCGTGGTTACTTAGAGAACATGGATCAGGTGTTTATCATTATTCAATTAACTACTTAAAAGCAAATAATTTAACGTTAGAGCACTTCATGACGATTAAAAGTAATTCATTAATTATTCAATTGCTCAGACAAGGTATAGGGCAATCAATTGTTTCACAGACTGCACTGACTGATTACCCAGAGATACCAGTCAAAGTACTATCAAAACAGTATCAGCGTGAATTCTACCTTGTTGGAAGAAACGAACTACCAAAGCCAATTCAAGAATTTGTAACTTGTTTAATAAATGAATCTTCTAAAGTATAGATTAAGGTTATCAGACTTAAGTATAAAATAATTAGGTTAAATAAATTGCTTACTTTTAGTAAGTGTGATAATTTAAGTTTATTAAATAAATTGGGGGTATCAATCATGAACACTAAATTATTAGGATTACATCATATTACAGCTATTACTTCAAGTTCACCAAAAATGTTTCATTTTATGACAGAAATATTAGGATTACATTTAATTAAAAAAACAGTAAATCAAGATGATGTTAGAACCTATCATCTATACTTTACGGATGATATGGGATCGGCAGGAACCGATATTACCTTTTTTGATTTTCCGGGTTTATTTCAAGGCACAAAAGGAAAAAATGGTATTTCGAGAATTGGATTTAGAGTTCCTAGCGATGATGCCCTAGATTTTTGGGCAGAACGATTTGACGATTATGATATTAAACATGATGAAATTGAAATGAATTTTGGCAGTAAAACAATGAATTTTTATGATTTTGATCATGAGCAATATCAATTAATTTCTGACGAACGTAATCATGGTGTGGAAGCTGGGACACCTTAATTATATAGTCCGGTTCCCAAGATGTTCGCAATTAATGGGTTAGGAACAACAATTATTACAGTGGATTATCCAGAACGTATGGATATTGTGTTAAGACAATTATTGGGATTTGATAAAATTGCCACAGAAAATCAACGTACATTATATGAATTGAACGATGGTGGACATGGCGCACAAATTATTATCGAAGAAGACCAAGATTTACCGAATGAGATTCAAGCATATGGAACAGTTCATCATATTGCTTTCAGGACAGAAGATGAAGAGTCATTAAACTATTGGATTGAACAAATACAAAGAGTTGGTATTCGTGATTCAGGTTTTGTTGACCGATTCTATTTTAAATCAGAGTATTTCCGTCCTGGTGAAGGTGTATTATTTGAAATTGCAACGGATGGTCCTGGATTCTTGCAAGATGAAACATATGAAGAAGCTGGTATTCACCTAGAGTTACCACCATTTTTAGAAGACCAACGTGCAGATATTGAAGCTCACTTAGTTAATTTCAATTCAGACAAGAAGTTATAGATATGGCAGAAGCAATTACATCTTATAAAGCTGGTAGGGTTGGCAATGCGACAATCTTAATGTTGCATGGAACTGGTGGAACGGAATCAGATTTACTATCAATTGCAGATTTTTTGGCTCCAGATAGTCCTAAAATTGGCATTCGTGGACGGTTAATAGAGAATGGTTTAACACGCTATTTTGCACATTTACCGGATGGTGATTTCGATTTAAATAGTTTATCTGTAGAGACAAATTGGTTAATGACTGTAATTAATGAGTTAGCTGTGAAGTACGCTTTTGATCCAGAAAAATTAATTGTCCTAGGTTATTCTAATGGGGCTAACGTTGCCTTCCATTCATTATTAACGGAACAGGCACTATTTAAAACAGCTGTTTTACTACATCCTATGGTGTTATCGGAAAATATTAAAGCGACTGTCGACTTAAGTGATATTAAAATTTGGGGTTCATATGGATTTTTAGATCCAATTGTTTCAAAATCAAATTTTGATGAACTAAAGAAGTTTTGTCGAGAATTTAATATTGAATTTACCAGTTTTGAGGCTGAACAATCACATCAAATTTCAGAATTAGAATTACGGAATGCTAAACAATGGTTAGATAAGACCAATAGATTAAAAATTGAGGAATAATATAAGATGATTTCATTTAATAGTAACGAATTATCGGCTAAAAATCAGTACAAATTAATGTCTGGTACATTAATTCCGAGACCCATAGCATGGGTTACTACTGTAAATGAGACGGGACTAATTAATTTAGCTCCGTTTAGTTTTTTTAGTGTTGTATCGGATACGTTGCCATTAATGTCGATATCAATTAATCGACGTAGAAATGGTGAAATGAAACACACCGCGGCTAATTTAGTTAGTTCGAAACAGGCTGTGGTCCAATTACCAACACGTGAATTAATGGAATTTGTTAATCAGAGCGCTGCTAGTTTTGGACTAGACGAGAGTGAAGTTTCCGAATTGAAATTAACAACGGTTCCTAGTAATAAGGTATTGGTGCCAGGGATTGATGGTGTTAAAGCGAGGTTTGAAGTTATATTGAACCAGTATGTTCCTATTATGGATGATGGTAAGATTATTACGGATTTATTTATTCTTGAAGTGGTTTGTTTTCACATAGAAGATGATGTTTTGGATAAAGAAAAAATGTATATTAATGCTAAAAAATTAGATCCAGTGGCGAGGCTGGCTGGACCAGAATACGCTAACTTAGGAGAGCAATATAAATTAATTCGACCAAAATAGTTAATATCAAATTAGTAATTCTTTGATTAGCCATTGTTGTATGGATTGAATAATTATATAGCCGTTATTGACATATAGTAAGTGTTATTGATGACAGTATTTATTATTAAGGGCTACACTACAAGTATAAATAGTATAGGGGGATACAATTATGGGATATCAAGCAAGTCAAGAAGAACATTCGATTGAAATCACCAATGTTCAATCATTAGAAAAATTAGTGGAAGCACGTATGGAAAAGGGTGCATTTGGGTATATTGCTGGTGGAGCTGAGGATGAATGGACGTTACGCGAAAATACAAGTGCATTTAATCATAAGCAAATTTCACCTCGAGTTTTACAAAATATCGAAAATCCGGATTTATCAACAACATTTATGGGTATTGATTTACAAATGCCAATGATAGCAGCTCCAGTTGCGGCACAGGGGCTAGCCCATGAACAAGGTGAAATTGATACTGCTAAGGGGATGGCCGCAGTTGGTTCAATTATGTCGCTTAGTACGTATTCAAATAAAACGATTTCAGAAACATATAATGGAGGAACTGGTGGACCTCAATTTTTCCAATTGTATATGAGTAAAGATGATAAATTTAATCATTTTTTATTAGATCAAGCCAAAGAAGTGGGGATGAAGGCTATCATATTAACAGCTGATTCAACACTAGGTGGTAATCGTGAAGCTGATAGTATTAATAAATTTATCTTCCCTCAACCAATGGCTAATTTAGCTGAATATGGTGAAGGTGAAGGACAAGGAATCGCAGCTATTTATGCTAATGCTAAACAAACATTGAGTTTAGCAGATATTAAGAGTATTTCTGATTATACTGACTTACCCGTTTTCGTTAAAGGTATTCAATCACCATTGGATGTTGATGCTATTATTGAAGCTGGAGCTAAAGGTATTTGGGTTTCAAATCATGGCGGTCGGCAACTAGATGGCGGACCTGCATCGTTTGATGTTCTTGAGTTAATTGCTAAGAAGGTCAATAAACGAGTGCCAATTGTCTTTGATAGTGGCGTTCGTCGTGGTTCACATATATTTAAAGCGCTTGCTAGTGGGGCGGATGTCGTTGCCATTGGCCGTCCAATGGTTTATGGGCTTCATTTGGGTGGTGCGAAAGGCGTTCAATCAGTCTTTGAACATTTAGCTAAGGAATTAACAATTGATATGCAATTAGCTGGAACAAAAACGGTTGATGATATAAAAAAAACGGAACTTATTTAAAGAAAACAATAAGGGGATACAATTATGCTAGTTATTAATTACATTCATGGAGAAGAATTACAAGCAACTTACAAAACAGCTGCTGCTTTTGTTGCGATGATGGAATTAGAAGTACCCGAATTTGAAGATTATTATGAAATTACTAAAGTGACAGAAGCTGGTAAAGAAATCGAATTATCGGATAAAACAATGGGCGGTTTATTTAACTTATTATTAGCACGAGGATAATTTTTATTGATGAAAACGGTTCATTGTTAACTATTGTTAAATAGTAACAATGATGTTAGGCATTTAAATAGTATTTAAGATACTAAAGTATGACCCAATTATATTTCTATTGGGTCATACTTTTTAATTTATAAGAAATACGTTTGTTATTGAACTAGCAAACATAATAAGTCGTTAGTTAATAAGTTCTTTCATATTATTAACTGTTTGGTGCTTCAATTTGTGAGAGAAAAAAATACAGTACTAGAAATATAAAAATAATATCTGTTACTGTATTTAAATCCGATTTAAAAGATTTATAGCATAGAGTATTTTTGTTTCACGTGAAACATTGGATCAATTAAAAAATTGATAAATCAACATACTTATTTTGTAAAACCTTAAAATCGTAGGTTGCTAAATTTTGGATATCTTCTAAACCATCAAACATTGCTGTATAACTTCCAGCAAGCATTAGATTTAAGGGAATACCTTTATTTTGGCGAACTAAAATAACAGGTTTGCGATTGGCATGAGCATAACCACATTCCCAAACAGTACCTGAGTCAGCTTCATCATTGTTTTCTTCCAATTGATAATCAAGAACTGCAACAACGATATCTGCTTGATCAATTTGGCGAATATCATTTTGGAAGGTAGCTGTTTGCCATTCAAATGTGCCGAAGTCCGCATCTGGATATTGAACGTTTCCTGGAAGATGAATTGCATCTGCGTTAATTGTTGGATTTTTACTTAGGAGATCGGCTACCAAATCTAATCGTTCTTTTTGTTCTGGAGTGAAAAAGGGTCCTGCAAGATAAACGCGTTTTTTTGTCATTGTAAACTCCTTTTATATTAATAATGTAAGTATACTAATAATTAAAAAATAAATCAATTAATAATTCGGCTATTAATCTTTTAATGATAAATAAACATAATATTCCATAAACATGATAACAAAAAACGAACTATACATTTGTATTTATTATAGTTATTCGCTTATAATGACGTTACATTTTAGAGAAATAACAGAAATAAAGGTTGGTTATGTCATTTTCAGTAAAATAAAGGTAATTATTCAATAAAAAAGTAAACGCTTTCTTGAATATCTAATTAAAATGGACTAGTATTAATAAGAATGGACAAATACAGTAAGCGGAGGAGATAAATATGCAAGTTAAAACAAAGGATTTTGGAAATGACTATGATTTAATAACGATTATAAATGATAATGGGTTTGAATTATCACTCACAGATTTAGGGGCTAGAATTGTTAGCCTCAAGGTACCCACAAGTACTGGAAAACGAGAAATTGTTCTTGGATTTGATTCAGCAAATGAATACTTAGAAAAAGATAGTTTTATTGGCGCTTCAATTGGTCGTGTTGCTGGACGTATTAAAGATGGTAAATTCAACATTAATGATCAAAGCTACCAAGTGCAAATTAACGAAGGTACAAATACATTGCATGGTGGTACGCCAGGATTTGATACTAAAAAGTGGACGTATAAAATAAGTGAAAACGAAAATGAAATAGCTGTTATTTTTCATTTAGATAGCCCAGAAGGCGAACATGGTTTCCCTGGAAACATGGCAATTGATGTAAAATATCTATTAAATAATGATAACATTTGGCATCTTGAAACGACTGCTAAAACGGATAAAGATACACTATATAATCCAACAAATCATGTTTACTTTAATGTTATGGGTGACGTCACAGAAACAATAGATGACAATTTATTACAAGTAGATAGCGATAAGTTTGCACCATTAGAACCCGATTCAATTCCAACAGGTAAAAAGATGTCTGTTGATGGAACGCCTTACGATTTCCGTCAAGCTAAGACATTACATGACGTTTTCACAAGTGATTTTGCTCAAAAAAATCAAGTTAATGGTATCGATCATCCCTTTTTCTTGAATAATCCTGCAGTTGGTAAAGAATCAGCAAAATTAGTTAGTCCAGATAAAGAAGTTTCTGTCTCAGTTTCAACTGATGCAACAAGTTTAGTTATCTTCACGGCTAACTTTGGTGAAGTAACGCCAATTATGCATGGTAAAAAATTAGCTAATCATGCAGCAATTACATTTGAAACACAATCAGCACCTGGATCTGAACAATTCCCTGAATTTGGTGATATTGTTTTACGTGTAGGCGATACGTACAAAACAGTTACAGAATTTAAATTAAATTAATTAGTAATCAACTGAGACAGTCATGGTAAAAATAGTGACTGTCTTTTTGTCGTTAACTTACGAGTGTAAGTCATACCATTTTAGTCGAGAAAGATGTAGACTTTAGTCAGGATAAAACGAAGGAGTGTATAAATGATGACAGAAATAAAAAGAGTATTAGTTGTTGGATCGAATGGTCGAATTGGCCAAAAAGTAACAAGTAAATTAGCTGATAAAGGTTACCAAGTCTTGGCGGGTTCAAGACATACAGATAATTTAGATAAAGGTAATATTACTTATGTCTATGTTGATTTGTTAGAAGGTATAGATAAATTAGTCAAGAATATGCAGGCTGTTGATGCCATATTATTTGTTGCTGGTTCTGGCGGCAAAGACTTAATGAAGATTGATCTAGATGGGGCAGTTAAAACGATGGAAGCAGCTGAAATAGCTCATGTTAAGCGTTTTGTAATGTTGAGTTCCGTTTACTCTTTGGATAGAGAAAAAATTGAAGTTTCATCATTAAGAGATTATATGACTGCTAAGTTTTATGCTGATAATTGGCTAATGAAGAATACGCAATTAGAATATACAATTCTTCAGCCAGGCACCTTAGTAGATGAGCCAGGTACTGGTAAAGTAACATTAAATGATGGTCAAGCGGGCTCTAACTCACTTGAAAACGTGGCAGACGTCTTAGTTTCAGTTATCGCACATGATAATACAATCGGAAAAGTAATTACGATGCATGATGGGGATACAGATATCAAAGATGTCCTGTAAATAATTAGAAATTTCGACACAAAAAAAGAGGTTTACTCAGTTAGTTACTTAACGGAGTAAACCTTTTTTATTTAGAATTATTTAGTTGACTCATTTACGATACCGCTATCTTTAGTTGGTGAAATAGCCCAGAGTGAATCGTAATTATATTTCCCTGTCGTATCAAAAATTGAAGTTGTAAAATCTAAAGTTAGTTTTGCATAATAATAAGATTTGTTAATTACAGAACTTGTTGTACCATCACTAAGACTTGATGAGGGTAAATCGAAAATCGTCTTATTAGAAGAGCTGAAATCAATTTCATTAGAAGTTGTTGGCTTTTCTTAAAAAGTAAGCGTACCGCCATTTGAGCTTGTTTGAACTAGGATAATCGAATCTTTTTAATAAGCGGACTTAAAGTATAATTGATAGTAACACTTAAATTCTAGTTAACTTAAAAAAAGGTTATTAATGACTAAAGGCTCTACCTTTAATGGTTATAAAGTGGGGGTAGGTAGGAATCATTCTATTTAAAAATTGATTGTACACTTTCAGTAAATGGTTTGAAAAAATTAAACCTAAAAAAATACTTGTAAATAACATGTAAACGCTATATTAATTGGCGTATATGGACTTAATCATAGAGTTTCTTCTGATAATATTACAGTTGAATCTTATGTAAATTATATGGTACTATTAGGTAAAGGTCAACGTCCCCTTTTCAAGCATTGGCTTAATCAATAAATGGGAGGAATTTATATTATGAAAAAGAATTTATTTTTAATTGCAGCATTAGTACTTGGTTCAACAGCAGTTGTTGGCTCAAGTGTTTCAGCGGATTCAACAGATGGTAAAGGTACAGCTAGTTTAAACATTGAAGCAGGTACTTTTACTCAAACGGGTGCACCATCGTTCAGTTTCACAACAAAACTAAATGAAGCATTAGTTACGACTGGTACAGATATTACATCAACTGGCGCAAAAGATGCTTCTCAAGCTTTAGATGTAGCCGATTACGTAGGTACAGATAGTGGTTGGAATGTTACTGCACAATTAGGTGTGATGGCTGATGCTGAAGTTAAGGTTAGCTCATTAGATCTTGCATCTGCTACAGTTAAAACAGACTCAGATGCTACAGCATCTGCTGCTACTTTAACACCAGCTGGTGCTGCAGCTCCTGTCGCGACAGCTACAACAGGCGCTGGTGCTACAACATTGTCATATGCTGACAATAGTGCAACATTAAAACTTGGTAAAAATACTAAAATTGCAACAACTTCAGCTGATTTAACATGGACTGCAACTCAAGGAAATGCTAGTGCAGCAGCTTTTAACTAAGCTAATTAAAACGTAACAGAAAAAAGACCGCCTAAGGCAGTCTTTTTTTTTAAGGAGAATCGAAATAATGAAATTAAGAAAAATAGTTTTAAGCTTTTTAGCTATCGCGATAGTCACACTTATTACTGTATCGACCAATGTCTATGCAAAGTCTAATAGTGCCGGGTTTACGGTAGCCAAAGTAACGCCTGCTAATCAATATCGAGAGGCAGCACAATTTGATATTAAAATGAACCCTAACTCAACACAGACATTGGCATTGAAAATTAAGAACTTAGAAAACGATACTAAAACGATTGTTGTGAGCCCTAATAGTTCATATACAAATACGAATGGACTAATTGTCTATGATAAGACAAATGTAAAAAAGCCAGCGACTGCTAAGTATCAATTTTCAGAACTTGTCTCAAAAAAACAAGATGTTGTGGTTGGACCTAAAAAAACAGCAACAGTTACGTTTACAGTGAAAACACCCGCTACGTCATTTTCCGGTATTATTTTAGGTGGCTTTAACGTACAAGAAAAAGTTATTAAGGAAAAGAATAAAGGAAAAGGTATTTCAATTACTAATCGATTTGCGTACGTTGTTCAAGCAGTCATTAGAGAATCTGAAACGGTCGATAATCCTAATCCCAAAATGACAATTGGCGATTCTAAAGTGGTATTGAACGCATTTAATAAAGTTTCACTACAAACAAATATGCAAAATGATGTACCCATTGTGATTGGACCAACAACAATTAAAGCAACTATTACAGAAGATAGTAGTAGTACTGTTTTATATGACAAAACAATTAAGGACGTTGATTTTGCACCCAACGCTAAATTTAGCTATGCATTAGACTTAACTAAAGCCAAGTTAATCGCTGGTAAATATGATGTCCATTATACCGTTACCGGAAATAATAAATCTTGGAAAGCAACGAATTCATTTACAATTACTAAAGCCAATATTAAACAGATTAAATCAGATAATAAGGCAGCAGAGCCTCATATATCTTGGTTATTGTGGTTAATTATTGGTATTATTGCTTTATTAATTTTATTAGTTTTATTCTTACTTTTTATTATTTTAAAAAGAAGAAAAAAAGATAAGGAAGAATCACTAGAAAATAAGTAATCAAAATGAATGGTAATCAAAAAGACGTCTAATTTTTATTAGGCGTCTTTTTGTCGATTAGATTTCTTATTCTTTTGATGAATCTACAACGATACTTGGTGATGATAATGACCAAGTTGCGTTATCTTGAAATTTACCAGGATGAGTAATTTTTTTAGTTTTTAGACTTAATGATAATTGTGCAGAATAGTAGTTTTTACTAATAACTGATGTTGTATCAGAATCAAAAATAGTTGAGTTTAAACTTAAAAGAGTATCTTTAGATGTAATTGTTTTAATATCTGAGGCATTCCCATAAGTGATTGTGGAATTACCAAGCATACTCGTTTGCAATTTTTCAAACCAACCAAGTTGATCGGGAATAAAGAAAGGATCACTTAGATTATCTTTATCACTTGTGCTAACAACTAAATTCCAGTTAAGTCCAAAAGGATTATCGACAGTTAACAAACCAGTTGCAGTTACTGTAGGTGTTTTTTCAGAAGTTCCTGCTGTAAAATTACCAAAATCAAATACTTTTGGATAGGATACTAAAAGATCTCCTGCAACGTGTAAATTATATGAAATAGGCGTGTAATCCGGATTTAATTTTGCGAGATTTGCAGCAGAAATTGTATCATTCGTTTTACCGCTTAAGATATCATTAATTGTGTGATTACTATAACTGGAATAGGTACCCGAATCGTGAGTTGATGTGACTAAATATGAAATTCTATTCTTATGGAAAAGATGATAACCAATCAATTCATTGTCATCAATTAATTTAGAATATGTAGTCCCATCAGTATAAGCAGATTCGTCATATTTATATTTACTATGGTCCGTACTGTATTGTTTTGCAAGATCGTCCGCATCTTTTGCAGTGATTTCTAGTTTAGAATTTGTAAGTTCAGTTGTTCCATTTTCTGAATATTTTTCCCAAGGACCATTATTGAAACTGTACCATAAGTAATATTTTTCAGTTTTATCGGTTGTTGATTTCGTATCTATATTGACTGTAGTATCAAGTGATTTTTTAGTTGTTTGAACGGTATTTTCAGGTAATTCATCAGTGATATTGTTTAATGAATAGTGAAAATCGTAAGGGTCTATTTGTGGAATATAATGAGTCGTACCAGATCCAGTATCTGTAGAAGTATAACCCGGTAACGAAATAGACTTAATAGTAGGATGAGATGAGTTACTTGAATCAGGATCTTTTAAAAATTCTTGTATAGCGTCATCTCCAAAATCATCAGACGCATCAAAAATACTTTGATAGGCAAGGTCACTAGGAACGTTTAAATTACCAATAATATTTTGTCCAGTAACAATACTCCCATATAAGAGACCATCGCTACTTGAATCAACGTCGACATCAGCACTAGGTGCTAATACTGAACCATATAAAGGACTCTTCCAACTTCCGACAAAAATCTTACCATTTTCAGTATTAAAATTATTACTAATATGTGAAGACGTATTGTAGACAGATTTCACTTTTTTAGAGTTTTTATCAGTTGTATCGATTGCAACGGGTTCATCGGATAGAAGATTTTTAGCGGTGGTATCTGAACCATTACTATTTTGTCCGGAAAATAGCGTTCCATCACTATTACCAGCTAACTTGTAATCTATCGAAGATCCGTCAGATTTAGGTGGATACGCATTGAAAGTCATCCAGCTACCTTGATTGAAATTAAAACTGATACCAGCATCATTATTAGAAAAATGCTTATAATTTAACATGAAAAATGGCATTTTCATTGTGTTAATATCAAAATTGACTAAATTAATTTTGATACCAATAGCATCTTCAAATGAAGGAATAGAGCCATCAATATCTGCAAAGACAACGCCTTGATCTGTTGAAGCAGTATTCATATCAACGGTTAATTGAATAACCGTTTTACCAGGTGCATATTTTTCAGCATCAATTGATTTATCTGTATTTAAATCAACACGTTTGATAGCATTATTAGATTTAGTAGTAGAACCTGTTGCTTTAGAGTTTGAGAAATTTGTTGAAGTGAAACTAGCGTAATAATCACTGACATCAGTAATATTTTGAGTAGCATCAGCAAATGATGAAATATCATTGCTTGACATAACAGGAAAATCAGAAAGTTTATCAATAGTATCTTTTTTTGCATTAAATTGCTTGATAGCATCAGCGTAACCGGCATTACTTGAAGGTATGGACCAACCAGCAATGGCTTTTGCGATTTCATCATCAGGGGGAGAATTCTGTAGATAGTATGATAAATCTTTGACTTTATCATTAGATTTTGAAAAAACAAAGCTATTTTTATTACCATACCACTGAATCATATCAGCCCCGGTAATATTTTCTGAAATCATTGTAGGATTAACCTTTGCATAATCAGCATCAGTTAAATTAGCAGTTGAATCATGAGCATAATTTTGTAAGTATTTTATAGAAGAACCTCCGGCGGTACCTGAGGAAGTAAATGTTTTGGCAAAAAATTAACCTTGTAGGGAGTCAATATCATTAGAATTAAACGTGATTGTACCACCAGCGAAACCAGTGACATTCGTGGCAGCCCCCATTGGATAACCTACAGGAGGCGTGTATGATGTAGCAGCTTGTGTAGTATAAATTGGTAACGTTAAAAAGAACAAGCTGAAACAAAGGATGATAATCGATTGATAGGTAGTAGATGAGTTAATATATTTGTTTTTTAGCAAAATAAGACTTCCTTTCAAAATAATTAAAAAATTAACTATTTGATTATATATATATTATAGCCTTGCTAGTATAGGATGTGTAGAGATATTGTCGAAGTATTTGGACAAATATAGCTTATAATTTGGATATACGATTAATAATAAAGAAAATGCGCTATTTTTGACTTTTTATTTAATAAAATCCAGTGATGTTTGTAAGTGTCACTATAGATTAAGCCTTTTCAATTTGGTATACTCAATGAGAAACGTTTTATAAAAAGGGAGATAATAAATTATGATTGAAGCAATTAACTTAAAAGCCGGAATGACTTTTGAACAAGGCGGTAAATTAATTAAAGTTTTAGAAGCAAGTCATCATAAACCGGGTAAAGGTAACACAGTTATGCGTATGAAATTACGTGACGTTCGTACTGGATCAACTGTTGAAACAACAATGCGTCCAGAAGTTAAGGTTGAACAAGCTAATATTGAAACAAAACCAGTTCAATTCTTGTACAACCAGGATACAATGGCTATTTTTATGGATTTGGAAACATATGAACAATATGAAATTCCAAGAGAAATTATCGAACATGAAGCAAAATTCTTATTGGAAAATATGGAAGTTAAAATCCAATTTTACGGTACAGAAGTTATTGGCTTAACATTACCAACTGTTGTAACATTACGTGTTACTGAAACACAGCCTTCAATCAAAGGCGCTACAGCAACTGGTTCAGGTAAACCAGCAACAATGGAAACAGGACTTGTTGTTAATGTTCCTGATTTCATCGCAGCAGATGATGTTCTTGAAATTAATACACAAGAAGGTACATACCTTAAACGTGCACCTAAATAAGATTGAAAAGGTAGTCTCTTGAGACTGCCTTTTTTTAATCATTTAAAATGAGGAGATTACTATGGGAATTAAACTAGTTGCAATAGATATTGATGATACGTTACTAAATCCAGAGGGTAGATTAGCAAAAGAAACAATTGATGCCGTCAAAAAAGTGACACAAAAGGGAATTAAGGTTGTCCTTTGTACGGGACGACCTTTAGCTGGTGTGGTTGGATTTCTTGAACAATTAGGGATTAGTGGGGATGACCAATATGTCATTACCTACAACGGTGCAATTATTGAAACAGTAAGTGGAAAACGTCTAGCGCAACATACGTTAACCTTTGATGAGTATATAGCTGCAGATAAATTAAGTTATGAATTAAATGTTCATTATAATATTTTAGATGATGAGAGCCGAATTTATACATCTAATAAAGATGTTGGTCGTGTGACCGTTATTCAAGCAGCTGAAAATAATGAAGGATTATTTGTACGAAATCCAGAGGAAATGTCACGGGACTTAACCGTTTCTAAAATTATGTTTGTGGATGAACCTGAAGTTTTAGACGCACAGATGATTAATATTCAAAAAATATTTGATGATAGTTATTATGTTGTACGTAGTTTGCCAGAATTTTTAGAAGTTTTGAATAAAAAAGCTAATAAAGGAAATGCATTAACAGATTTAATTGCAGAACTGGGATTAAAAGAAGAAGAAGTTATGGCAATGGGAGATCAACATAATGATTTAACGATGTTTGCCGTAGCCGGAACGACTGTTGCGATGGGAAATGCCATTCCTGAATTAAAAGAAGCAGCAACTTATGTAACAGAATCGAACGTTAATCATGGTGTTGCGGTTGCATTAGAACGTTATGTAGGTTAAATAACGATAAAATATAAAAAAGTTTGGAGTCCGCATGAGGTTAGCGAGATTCCAAACTTTTTATTTAGTCTAAAAGATGTTGCTTTGTTAAGTAGTCGTGTGCGACGGTACTTGCTGGGACATTTTTAACATCAACTAGATAATTCATTTTTTGCATATCTGTATCAGAAATTTTTCCGGTTAATTTATTTAAACTTTTTTTGATGGATGGATATTTTTGTGAGATGCCCTTTGCAACAAGTGGGGCGCCTTGATAAGGTGGGAATAAAGACTTGTCATCTTTTAATGTGACCAAATTATATTTGACGAGCTGACTATCAGTTGAATAGGCATCAACTAAATTTACATTACCATTCACAATGGCTTGATAGCGAAGTGCTGGTTCAAAAGATTTAGTGTTAAATGACAAATGATACTTGCTTTGTAACCCTTTGTAACCATCATCACGGTTTAGAAACTCAAGCGTAAAGCCTGCCTTTATTTTTGAAGATACTCGTGATAAATCAGAAATTTTTGATAGATGGTATTTAGTTGCAAAGTCTTTAGTGACAGCGACAGCATAGGTGTTTTGATAAGCCATCGGATTTAAATAATCTAAATCTGATTTAACTTTAATTTCGGTTTTTGCTTGCTGGTAGGCTTTATTTTCATTTGTACTTTTGAGTGGTGATTTTACTAACTCTTCAAGTACCGTACCTGAAAATTCTGGGTAAATATCGATTGAATTAGATTTTAATGCAGAGTATAGAAAACTCGTTTTACCAAAATTTGGTTTTAAAGTAACCTTGATATTGGCGTCGTCTTCTTGAATTAAATCTTTATACATATTAATTAGAATTTCAGGTTCTGCCCCCATTTTACCAGCAATGACTAATTCTTTTTTCTGATGTGTGAAAGTATTGATTGTGGCACCAACAGCAAATAGGAATCCTAAAGTAATTAATATAATGGTAATTGTTTTTATCTTTAAATTCTGCAATTGCCGGATTAAAACACTGAAAACAATAGCTAGAATAATAGAACTCAACGCGCCAATAATAATCAAGCTCATATCATTTCTATCAATTCCCAGCAAAATAAATGTTCCTAACCCGCCAGCACCAATTAAAGCAGCTAGTGTTGCGGTTCCAATAATTAGAACAAGCGCAATACGAATGCCTGAAATAATTAGTGGCATAGCTAAGGGTAATTCAAATCGAATAAGTTTTTGCGCACGTGTCATACCAAATGCAGTTGCGGCTTCTTCTAATGATGGATCAATACCAGTTAAACCTGCATATGTGTTCTGAAAAATGGGCAGTAAAGCATAAACAACTAATGCGATAATTGAAGGTAGTGTTCCAATTCCGACTAGTGGAATTAATAGCCCTAGCAGCGCGAGTGAAGGAATTGTCTGTAAAACACTGGTAATTTGCAACATAATTTCTGCTGCTCTTTTATGCTGTGCTAACCAAATTGCTAAAAAGACGGCAATGATGGTTGCAATCAGCAATGAAATTAATGATATCTGTAGATGTTGAAGAATAGCGGTCCATAAATCAGCACGGTGCATTTTAAAAGTTGTTATTAAATTTGCCATTGGTCATCCACCTCGCTATCAGACATGCTTGCACCATAACGAATTAAGCATTGGGCATCAACTGCACCAATGAGATTCTGGTCGTTATCTTTAACATTTATAATTGTATATTTAGAAAGTAGAGATATGAGTTCTTTAAATGTTGTTTGAGTTGAGGTGACGTGATTATTAGCGAGTTCATCAATTGGAAGACTAAATGATTTTTGAATCATTTCAGCTAAATTAAATTGCGTGTTGGATACGTCTAACCCAAAAAACTCTGAAATAAAATCATTTTTTGGTGCATTTCTAATTTCGTCAGGGGTACCAACTTGAATGAGATTGCCATCATGCATAACACCAACACGAGTTCCGAGGCGAAGAGCTTCAGACATATCATGCGTAATGAAAATAATGGTATTGTGTAGTTCCTCATGTAAATCGATGACGATATCTTGTAATGTTTTTTTTGAGATAGGATCCAGCGCACTAAATGGTTCGTCCATTAAAATTAATTTTGGTTTAGTTGCAATTGCTCGTAAAATACCAATTCGTTGTTGCTCGCCACCGGATAAATCGCTAGGCATTCTCTTACGATATGCTTCAGGCGGTAAACCAACACGTGTTAATAAGGCATCGACACGTTCTCTTTGTTTGTTTTTAGGCCATTTTTGTAATTCTGGTAATAAGCTGATATTTTCAGCAACTGTCATATTAGGAAATAAAGCAATCTGCTGTAAGACATAGCCAATCTGTGAACGTAAAGTATGTAACGGAATCTGATCAATATTTTGATTTTCAAAGTTAATAGTACCCGAGGTGGGCTCAATTAATCGATTAATCATTTTTAAAGTTGTCGTTTTACCACTACCACTAGGGCCAACAAGAACAAAAAGTTCCCCTGTATCAATATGTAAGTTTAAGTCGTTTAATACGGTAACTGTTTTGAATGTTTTGTTTATGTGTTTGAAATCTAACAAAAGCTAACCCTCATTTCTTCTTATTTTATATGTAATATATCTGGAAATGGTAACTATTTCGATGTAACTCTACATGAATGAAAATTATTAAGCAAAGATTTTGTTTTAAAATGTTGGAATTAAATTTTAGTGTAGGAACGGTCTGAATTGATGGATGGAGTAAGCCTTAATATTAAAAATAATATGTAGAAAAGCTTGACTTAGAGTCAACTCTAAGTGTTTTAATAGAAACTATTGAAGGAGGCGATTGAATGACTAATGAGCAACAATATAAAATTGGTGAGTTTGCTAAATTAGTTGGGTTATCAAGTTTTACATTGCGTTACTATGAAAAAGAAGGCTTAATTAAGCCTCACCGTAATTCGGCAGGCTTACGTTATTACACGGAACATGATATTAAATGGGTAGGATTTTTGCTTCATCTTAAAGGGACAGGGATGCGGATTAATGAAATAATTAAATACGTTGAACTACGAGCACAAGGTGATGCAACCATTAAAGAACGACGCGAGATGCTCAGCAAGGTAAAAGAAAATGCACTGTCTGAAATGGTAGAATTACAGCATAATATTGAAATTATTTCTCATAAAATTGATTGGTATGACAGAAAAGTTTCACACAGAACAAATGGAAACGAAGTGTCAGAAGATATTAGTTTTGAAAAGTATCTAGAACAATTCGCGATATACGATTAACGCTAGGTTAACCGTATAAAATAAAGTGAGGTAATTATAATGAATGAGGAACAAATTAAAAACGGTCTTTTTCCAATAGGTGAAAAAAATGAAGCATATAAAGATTTCTTTGTTGGTCAAAGTTATTTAGACATGTTAGTGGCGGATCCAGATATAAACGTTGGTGTTGGAAATGTTAGTTTTGAACCTGGAACACGTAATAATTGGCACATCCATCACGACGGTTACCAACTATTATTGGTCACTGCCGGTGAAGGTTGGTACCAAGAAGAAGGTCAACAAGCACGACGTTTAAAAGCTGGTGATGTTGTTGTCACAAAAGACGGGATTAAACATTGGCACGGTGCTACAAAAGATAGTTGGTTCTCACATGTTGCTATTACAGCAGGGACACCTGAATGGTTAGAAGCTGTTGATGACGAAACGTACGGTAAATTAAAAGATTAATAGGAGGATATTATATTATGGTAAAGAAACAAACAGCAGGTCGCGATAACTTAGGCGAATTTGCACCTAAATTTGCAGAATTAAATGATGATGTTTTATTTGGTGAAGTTTGGTCACGTGAAAGTGAATTACCAGCACATCAACGCAGTATTATAACAATTTCAGCTTTGATTTCAGGTGGTAACTTTGAACAATTGCCAGCACATATGGCAATTGGCAAAACAAATGGAATTACGAAGGAAGAAATTGCTGAAATTATCACACATTTATCTTTCTACGTTGGTTGGCCTAAAGCTTGGTCTGCATTTAATATTGCAAAAGATGTTTTTGAAGACTAATTATTTAAAAGTGGGACATGAATTAAATAAATACTGGCTCCGTACTTTGTCAAAAGTATCGAGTCAGTATTTTTGCTTACCTAATTATTTCTTGAGGTCTTGTCTGATTAAAAGTGAAATTATAACAATCGTAATCGCGGCAATAATAAATTCTACATTCAAAAAGTGTTTATTTATGAAAAATGCAACAATGACTCTAACTATGGTTGCAATAGCTAACGTTAAGATGAATGTTTTAATATAATGGACATTTATATAATCGTTTATTTTTTTAAACATGGACTCAACTCCTTCAGTTACCTAATAATAGTGGCACAAATTAATAAGATAAGCGAATTTTAAGTAACATTAAATGATTGTCCAGCAGACGTGAAAGCGCTATAATATAATTTGTAATTAGTTTAGGAGGAGATAGTTAATGTATCAAGCAAATGAAAAACGTTATGATAAAATGATTTATAATCGCCTCGGTAATAGTGGATTAAAAGTTTCTGCTATTGCCTTAGGCTTATGGAAGAACTTTGGGGATGAGACACCTTTAGCAACGCAAAAAGATATTATTGAAACAGCATTTGATAATGGAATTACTTATTTTGATTTGGCAAATAATTACGGTGATGGTGCTGCCGAGAAGAATTTTGGGCGCATTTTACGTGAAGATTTAAGTGCCTACCGGGATGAAATGGTTATTTCGACGAAGGCAGGTTACTATATGTGGCCAGGTCCTTATGGCGAATGGGGTTCAAAGAAAAACTTGTTTGCCAGTATGGATCAATCATTACAACGTATGCAGCTAGATTATGTTGATATTTTCTATCACCATCGTCCAGATCCAGATACACCGTTGGAAGAAACAGCTGAAGCTTTGGATTTACTCGTTCGCCAAGGTAAAGCCTTATATATTGGAATTTCAAATTATCGGGCACCAGAAGCTGAAAAGATGATTCAATTACTAAAAGCTAAAAATACACCTATCGTTGTCCACCAACCTAGATATAATTTATTAGATCGTTGGATAGAAGATGGATTAAAAGATGTTTTAAAACAAGAGCAGATAGGAACAGTTGCTTTTAGTCCTTTAGCACAAGGGTTATTGACTGATCGTTACTTGAATGGTATTCCAGACGATTCTAGAGTGAAACGATTTGATACCTTGTCTACTGAGAGAGTTGAATCAACACTTAAAAAGGTTCGTGAATTAAATGAAATTGCAAAAAATCGCAACCAGACATTGGCTGAAATGGCGCTATCTTGGGATTTGAAAGATAATTCTGTTTCGTCGGTTATTATTGGTGCTAGTCGTGTGAGTCAATTAAAGGATAATTTAAAGGCATTAGAGCATTTGGATTTTGCACCAGAAGAATTAGCAAAAATTGATAAAATTGTGAAATAAGAAGAGGTATATAAAGAGAACCCTTGGGATTGAAATGAAATTCAATCCCAAGGGTTCTCTTTATATCTTTTTTTGTTCTATAAAAAATGTATTTTAACTTAATTAAGCTAAGATACATCAATTAAATAAAAACTATTTAATCTTGATTTTCAAGGATTTCTCGAAATGGAATTAAACCCTCTGCTTGGTATTCTTTAACAAAAGCTTTAACAGCATCTGGATCTTGTGTTTTAGGATCAATAATGAGCTGTTCAACAGGAAGTGGACGGTCAGAAGTTACTTTAACATCGATAACAACAGGCACTTTTGAACCTTTAGCTTCAGCAAAAGCAGTTTTTAATTCTGCTAATGTCCGGACGGTATACCCTTTAGCTCCCATGTCGTTGGCAATTGCGCCCCAATCAGCATCAATTAAATCAATACCTGAGTGTGGTTGTTGTTTATCATCTTGTTCAGCGCGGATGAATCCAAGTTCCTGATTGCTTAAGACAACGTTGATGATAGGCATGTTGTATTTAACTTGTGTTAAGACATCTTGCATGACCATCGTCCAACCACCGTCACCAGAAATTGAGAAAACTTGACGGTCTGGAAAGGCAGAGTGAGCCCCAATTGCTGCGGGTAGTGCATACCCCATCGTTGCGTACCATGCGGATGTTGTAAATTTATTTTTCTCACCAAGACGTAAGAAACGCATTGCTTCAATCGTTACATTACCAACATCAATTTGGAAAATTGCATCGTCATCTTTAATTTTATTAATTTCATTGAAAACTGGTTCAAAACGAAGTGGTTTACTGTCATCTTCAGTAAAGCTATCAATCCATTTAATCCAGTTTTCTTTGTTAGCGATGGCAGCTTTGTACCATTTTGTTGGTGCAACTGGTGTTTTAACGGCCTTATTTAATGCGATTAAAGTTTCCTTACCATCGGCTAAAATAGGGACATCAACTGAATGACGTTTACCTAATTTTTCAGAATCAATATCGACCTGAATAAATTTAGCATCTGGAGAAAAGAAATATTCACCAAATGGAAAATCAGATCCAATGAAAAGAACAGCATCAGCGCCACGAAGAAGGTCAACGCCGGGTTTGCCAGCAACTCGTCCAGCAGAACCCATGTATGCTTTGTAATCATCAGGAATAATTGTTTTAGCAAGCGCAGTTGTTGCGATTGGTAATGATAATTTTTCAGATAATTCAATTAATTCTTTTCCAGCGCCACGAACACCTTTCCCAGCATAAATAATTGGTGTCTTAGCTGTTGTTAAAATATCTAAGGCATCTTGAATTTGTTTATCACGAGGCATCGGATAAAGAGGTTCTTGGTGTGTTGCGGCTGTTGAAACAAAGGTGTCATCGATTTCTTGCCAACCTAAATCGGTCGGAATTGTGACAACTGCGACGCCATTATATTTGTAGGCTTGACGGATAGCTTCATCAACAACAATGGGTAAGTTTTCGGGTGTAGTAGCTGTTCTGTTATAAATAGAAACATCCTCAAACATTGGATTTTCATTCATTTCTTGGAAGTAATTTGTATTCATCACTTGTGTACCAACTTGGCCGACTAAGGCAAGAACAGGAACACCATCATATTTAGCATCGTAAAGTCCGTTTAATAGATGGACAGCACCGGGACCAGCGGAACCAAAAGTAACACCTAATTTTCCAGTTACTTTAGCTTCACCAACTGCTGCGAGTGCGCCGACTTCTTCATGACGAACTTGTACATAATTAATTGTATTTTTACGATTATGTAGTGCATTCATTGTTGAATCAAATGAACCACCTGGCAACCCATAGACGGTTTTAACGCCCCAATCTTCTAAAACTTTGAGCATGGCATCTGATGCATTAATTTTTTTTGGCATAATAGTAAATCTCCTTCTTGAAAAATTTTATTCTACAAGGATAGTATAAATCTACCAATGAATTAACACCAGTGAAAGCACTTACTTTTAGTAATTAAAAAAGGTAGTTCAGACAAAAAAGTCTGAACTACCTAAATAGGGTTTTATTTAAAACGAACGATAATTTTACCAAGTGCATGATGAGATTCACTACGATCGTGAGCTTCTGCTACACCTTCTGCAGAGAATTCATGAACTGAATCTAAGGTCACTTTTATAGTGCCATCTTCAAGCATATCAGCTAATTTAGTTAATTCTTCACCATTTGGGTCCAACCAAATTGAATCAAAAGTCACATTTCTTGCTTCAGCAAGACCTGCTGTTTTTTCAGAATCCATCCCAGTAATAGCAACTAAACGACCTGTGCCATGTTTTAAGATATTAACTGATTTTTCTTGTGCGTCACCACCGATTGTATCAACTACAAGGTCGATATCTTTTAAGATTTCCGCAAAATCAGTTTCATGGTAATCAATGACTTGGTCAGCGCCAAGTCCTTTAACAAAATCAATATTCTTCGAGCTAGTTGTGGTAATAACGTAAGCACCAACTGATTTAGCAAGTTGAATAGCGAAAGAGCCAACGCCACCTGAACCAGCATGAATAAAGACTTTTTCACCTTTTTCTAAATGACCATGATCAAAAAGGGCTTGCCATGCAGTTAAACCAGCTAAAGGAACAGCAGCAGCTTCTTCAAAGCTAATATTTTTAGGTTTTGGTGCAAGCAAATTAGCATCAACAGCAGTATATTCGGCGTAAGTACCAAAACGAGTCGTGGCAGGGCGTGCGAAGACTTCATCACCAATTTTCCAATCGGTTACGTTAGCGCCTACTTCTGTGATAACACCCGACACATCCCAACCTAAAATAATAGGAAATTGCCAGTTAAGCATACCTTGTAAAAAGCCTTCACGCGTTTTCCAATCAATTGGATTAATTCCAGCTGCTTTTTCTTGAACAATTACTTGATCCGCCGTCATTTCAGGCATAGCTACTTCACGTTGTTTAAGTTTATCTTGTCCGCCAAATTCATCAATTACAACGGCTGACATCATTTTCTTTTCTGTCATCGGATTCCTCTTCTTTCCAGTTACTTTTAATTTGTAAGTGAATTGTATCGAATAACGAAATAGAATGCAATCAAGACACTCTTTTATAGTATTAATATTCTTATGGTTAAAATTGACATTTAGACTTTATTTACGTATATTATAGCTATAAGTGATGAAGTAGTTCAGTAATTTATCGATCAATTTTAAAGAAACCTGGTGGTCGCTGGAAATCAGGAATTATCGATGAGTGAAGTACGCTATGGAGCTAACAACGATTCATCTCGTTAACGATGATTGAGCGATTAGCTACTATATTATGTAGATAATAACTTGGGTGGTAACGCGGAAATTAATTCGTCCCTGATATCTTTTTTAGATATCAGGGATTTTTTTATACTTATATTATATAGGAGGAAACAGAAATGAATATTATTGACGAACTAGAATGGCGCGACGCAATTAATCAAACGACAGACGAAGATGGGTTACGTGAACTAACGTCTGAAAAATCAATTGGCTTATACTGTGGGGTTGATCCAACAGGGGATAGTATGCATATCGGACACTTAATTCCATTTATGATGTTGAAAAGATTTCAATTAGCAGGACATCATCCATACATCATTATTGGTGGTGGTACAGGTTCAATTGGTGATCCAAGTGGTAAAAAATCTGAACGTGTGCTGCAATCGATGGACCAAGTTCATCATAATGAGCAAGCTCTCACTGCACAGATGACCAAATTATTTGGACAAGATTCAAATATTTCAATTGTAAATAACTATGATTGGTTATCAAAAATTAGCTTGCTTGATTTCTTACGCGATTACGGTAAGTTATTTAATGTAAATAGCATGCTCGCAAAGGATGTTGTTGCAAGTCGTTTGGAAGTTGGTATCTCATTCACGGAATTTACATACCAAATCTTACAATCAGTTGATTTCCTACATTTACACAAGCACCATGATGTTCAATTACAAATTGGTGGGGCTGATCAATGGGGGAATATTACTGCAGGAATTGATCTTATTCATAAAGAGCTAGGTTCAGACACAAAGGCATATGGGCTAACAATTCCACTAATGCTTAAGGCTGATGGTACTAAATTTGGTAAAACAGCTGGTGGCGCAGTTTGGTTAAATCCAGAAAAAACAACACCATATGAATTCTACCAATTTTGGTTAAATCAAGACGACCGGGATGTTGTGAAATATTTGAAATTTTTCACATTCTTAACGTCAGATGAGATTGCTGAATACCAAAAATCAGTTGAAACAGCTCCAGAAAAACGTGAAGCACAACGCCGCTTAGCACGAGAAGTAACAGAATTTGTTCATAGTCCAGAAGCTGTAATTGAAGCCGAACATATTTCTGCAGCTTTATTTTCAGGCGAAGTGAAAGAATTAACGACGAGTGAAATTGAACAGGGGTTTAAAAATATGCCTTCTGTTGAATTAGCAGCAGAACCAGAGAATATTGTTGAGTTATTAGTAAATACAAAAATTGAATCATCAAAAAGACAAGCACGTGAAGATATCACTAACGGGGCTATTCGTATTAATGGTGAAAAAATTCAAGATTTAGATTTTATGATTGATCCTGCTACAGAATTTGATGGCAAATTTGTGATTATTCGTCGTGGTAAAAAGAAATATTGGTTAGGACGCGTTAACGCATAATGGCACTATTTTATGTAATAGCTTTTCTTGTGGCGGGGATTATTATTTCAAATGTAATTCACGAAATTCTTCCTAAAATACCAGATGCTTTTATTCTTATTGTAATTGGTCTGTTGTTGTCATTAGTACCAGTCATGGCTAATTTCGAATTAGAACCAGAATATTTTATGTTATTCATTATTGCACCACTTATGTTTAATGATGGGCAAAAAACATCTGTTAGGGGGATCCGTAAAAATTTTCATGCGATACTTTTATTATCAGTAGTTTTAGCGCTTATTACAGTTGTAATAGTAGGGTTGTTAGCGAATCGATTAGAAGTTCGATGGACATTGCCACTTGCAATAGCACTAGCTGCGATTGTGACACCAACTGACGCCATAGCAGTAAAATCCTTAACATCAGCATCAAAACTTGATTCAGGGGTTAATACTGCCTTAGAATACGAATCATTATTTAACGATGCAAGTGGATTAGTGATGTTAAATTTGGCATTATCTGTGATGGAAAAAGGAACATTTTCCATCTATAGCGGATTATTTCAATTTATTTTTGTTGCAGTTGGTGGTATTGTAGTTGGGGTTATGGCAGGTGGAATCTTAGTTATCGTTAGAACGTATTTTAATAAGAGGGTAACTTCACCAGAATTAACGATTATTCCAATTGCGTTGTTAACACCATTTATTGTTTATTTATTGGCGGAAAGTCTAGGGACATCGGGAATTATTGCTGTTGTAACTGCAGGGATTGTTCATAATATTGAATCCGAGCGTTTAAAATTAACTGCAACACGTGTCCAGTTAGTTTCGTCAACAATATGGGATACGTTGACCGCAATGCTTAACAGTATTGTATTTATTTTATTGGGAATTAGTTTACCTGAAATTTTCCGGGCACTGATTAAACTTGGAACGAGTCAGTCGTTTGAGTTGTTGAGTCTGGGTTTGATAATCTATGTAGTCATGATTGGTATCCGATACACTTGGGCATTAATTGGAAAAGAACCACATATTGCTGCCTTTTTCGGTCCTTCAAAATCAAAAAAAAGACGAAAAAATGCATTTGTTTTTGGGTTGAGTGGGGTACACGGAACAATCACGTTATCAATGGCATTTTCATTACCAATGTTAATAAATGGACGGGCTTTTCCGTATCGAGAAGAAATTTTAATCATTGCAACTACTGTCATATTATTAAGTATGATAACACCAGCATTAGTGTTGCCTAAAATCTTACTAGCTAAAAAGTTATCATTTAATAAAGAAGAATTAAATTTTTCACGAATACAAATGATTGATTACGCTAGTTTACATTTAACAGAACGTATTCAATCTAACGATGTGAGATACGCGGTGATTCAACAATTACAATCACAAAAAGGGTTTAATGATATTCAAGGGTATGATAAACATCAAGAATTATTTAAAAAAATTAATGAAATTGAAGATGAATTTTTAAATAGTAATGAGATAAAAGAAATTTATCCTGCCCGAGTACTCAGTACGTACAGAAAAATTTTGGATACAGATTATGGTGGACAACGATTAAGTGTTAATCGAATCATTCGATCAGTAGAACATCAGGTTAGGCATGAAGCGTGGCATATTAGCCATGGGCAAATAACTCGTGGACAGAGAAGTAAGGCCAGGAAACAATGGGCTAAAGATAATATAGAAAAAATGCAAATACACAATGATTTCCGATCATTATTATGGGACTTGGAGAATCAATTGCATGAAGTAATTGAACAATATTTACATGATTTAACAAAAGAACGTTTGGCTAATGCACATGGACAACTAGATGATATTCAGAATGTTGAAAGATTTATCGAAGATCGACAAAGACACTTTCGTAGAGATTACGAAGAGAATGAAAAAATATCAGTAGATTTATTTATTCAAGCATTTCAATTAGAATATAATTATGTTCAAACACAATATATAGCAGGAATAATTAACGAGCAACTTGCTAATAAGTTGTATGATGAAATAAATCAGGCGCAAACACTACAAATGCAGCAACTATTAGTTGAACATTAAATAAAAAATAATTTCAAAAATCAGGATTAATAGTCTATTTTTGAAATTATTTTTTTATTTAAGACCTATAAAGTAATTAAAAGTACAGATGTATACGATTACATCAATATTTTTAGATTTAATTTAAATAAAGGCTTGACGAAGGTCATTATTCTTGGTAAAGTAATAAACGTTGCCTCAGTAGTAAACAACTAATTCAAATGTGACCAGTTAATTAATTAAAAAAAATCTTGACAATTAACGAAATCCTTGATATGATATAAAAGTTGTCAAAAGCAACCAAGTAGATCTTTGAAAACTGAACA
>NZ_JBXAYG010000002.1:305791-362829 GCF_056782155.1 Dellaglioa sp. CoH-55-MRSF-9
TACTTCTTCATTAGTTTGGTGATTGGTACTTACAAATGCAAGTTCTTCACGTGACAAAACTTCAGGTTTATTTTTAAAAACGGCTAATTCATTTTGAGCCTCATTCTCAGAAACTGATATTTCAAATAATCCTCGAGCTAAAGCGTGCTTGTTATTAGCAACTACATTTATATTTGCTTTTTTTATCTGTTCATTTTTTTCATCAAACACATCAGGCTCTAAATTTGTATTTTGTAATAAAGTATCTTCTTGTTTATTATCTTCGATTACTGAATCTACTTCTGGTACTATTTTTTTAGCTACACTATCCACAGAATATAACGTATTTTCATCATTATTAGATACTTGATTTTCCTCTTCAGCAAAATCATCAAACAGTAAATAAGTATCCTTTGCTTTAGTTAATTGAACTAAAATTTTCCGATACCTTACGTTTTTATTTTGCTTTTTATTTGTAAAAAATGTGGGGATTTGTTTTGGTTTGAAACCTCGAGAATAGCGATTAATTTGTGCTTTTTCACTTTGACTATCTATCTTTGTCTCTTTGCGCGCAAATTTCTCATTGTGATGTGGTTTATTTACATCTTTTTTTAACGTTTTCTTATAAAATGCAGGTCCATCGTAACGCTCCATTAATTTCATCCTAACTATGTAAAAAACTAATTGCAATAACCGCAATTAGTTTTTATAAATCTATATTATGCAAATAATTTGGCTGCCTTCTCAAAATCGAATGCATCACCAACATGATTCATCTTTTCATCTAAAACTAAAATACCATGGACAGTTGGAGCATTAGGAATAGCCAACTCTTGAGCTGAACAAACCATGCCATAACTATCAATACCACGTAATTTACCCGGCCAAATAATAGCCCCAGTTGGCATCATTGCGCCAACTTTAGCAACAACAACAAGCTGACCTTGTTCAATATTAGGTGCACCACAAACGATATCTAGTGTCTCACCATTATTGACTTCAATTTTTGTGATATGCAAATGATCAGAATCAGGATGTTCATTACATTCAGCTACATATCCCACAACAAATTTAGGATCGTCATCGACAACAAGTACATCCTTAAATCCAGCAGCAACGATAAGTTGATTTAATTTTTCTACTTGTTTTTCATCTAAAAAGATTTGTCCGTTACCTACTAAATCAAGTGATTCTTTAGAGATTTCTAGAAAATTAAATCCCAACGTTTCATTCGATTTTTCATTGAAAATACGAACGACATTATTTTTTAATTCTGACTTTTGGTTTTCTACCTCTTCACGTAAAACAACCATTAATGTATCGCCAACGTTCTTTAAATTATAACTTGCTATTAACATATTTATTTATGAGTTCCCTTCTTATTATCACTAATGACTAAGACGTCACATGGCGCATTTCTTAGAATTGCATCTGTTGTTGATCCATTCACAAATCTTTCAACAACGTTAGCCCCTGTTTGCCCAACCATAATTAAATCAATATGTTTTTCTTCTGGTATTTCACGACTTAATAAAACTTTAGAAGATCCATATACTAAAATAGTTTCAACATCAATAACGCCCTTATCTATCGCAATTTGTTTGTAGTCGGCTAAGGTATCATTTAATCGCTTAACTTCAGTTGTAACGTCATCTTCATCTTCAGAAAATGTATTGTCAACACTTCGCTCAACAACATGTACAACTATTAAACTAGCCTCGTTTTTTAAAGTACTCTCAACTGCCTGATTAAATGCACGTTCAGATTGCACACTTCCATCTATCCCGACCATTACTCTTTTATAAACTTGTTCAAACATCACTATCACCCCAATGGTTTAGTCTAATTTGTTCATAAATGATTCGATTTGTTCTTTCGTTTTACGCTCTTTATTCACATAACGATCAAGCTCAACACCGTTATTGTATGCAACAAAACTCGGAATACCAAAAATACCCCAATCTTGGCAAAGTTCAATTTGTTCATCGCGATCTACTTTATAGAATTTAAAATCGGAATACTCTGCTTCAATTTCAGGCATTAATGGTTCAATAAAGTTACAGTCTGGACACCAACCTGCCGTAAAATAAAACAATGATTTACCATTCAATAATAATTCATTTAATTTATCTTTTTCTAAAACTTTTAATTTTTCCAATCTAACTACCCCTTAATGATTGTATCGACAGTTGAACGGTCCAATCCTAAAATTGTTTTTTCAAGTAATTCTTTTGCTGCTTCATAGTCTCTGATTGAGAACATTGTTTGATGCGTATGAATATAACGTGCACAAACGCCAATAACAGAACTTGGAATACCATTATTTGCTGTTTGAGCTGCGCCAGCATCAGTACCACCTTGAGAAACAAAGTACTGATAAGGAATATTGTTATCCGAAGCAGTATCCAATAAAAATTCTTTTAATCTAGGAAGCGTTACTAATCTTGGATCATAAATTCTGATCAACGTTCCTTCACCAAGATGTCCAAATGTTCCCTTTGTTGTTTCAATATCATTTGCTGCTGAACAGTCGACAGCAAAAAATAAATCAGGTTTCAGCATATTTACTGCACCTGGCGTGCCTCGTAGTCCAACTTCTTCTTGAACATTAGCACCAGCGAATAAAGTATTTGGTAATGTTACGTCTTTTAATTTTTCAAGTGTTTCCAGTACTGCAGTACAACCGTAACGGTTATCCCATGCCTTACTAATAATATTTTTACCATTAGCTGTTTTAATTGTTTCAACATCCGGAACAATATAATCTCCTGGTGCAATACCAAACTCTTTTGCTTCACTTGCAGATTCAAATCCACCATCAAATAAAATATCATTAATTTGTGGTGTTGCATTTTGATGATTATCACCACGCAATAAATGAGGTGATACTGAAGAAGAAATTATTGGGTACGTTTGACCTGATCGTGTTGTTAGTGTGAATCGTTGTGAAGAAACAACAAATGGATTCCATCCACCAAGTGGGCGAACTGAAAATAACCCATTGTCATTAATTGCGGCAAGCATGAATCCAACTTCGTCCATATGAGCAGCGGTCATAATTTTAGGTGCATTTATATCTGCATTTTTACGGATACCAAAAATCCCACCCAAACCATCCTGAACAACCTCATCAACATTTGGTGTCATTTTTTCGCGCATTACATCACGTACGTTATTTTCAAATCCACTTGTTGCCTGAAGTTCAGTCATTGTTTTAACTAAATTAAACGTTTTATCATTCATATTAGAGAGCCCCTTTTCATTTTATTGGACGAATTAGTCCCAATTTTGTCTACTCACTTAGCTTAATATTTCTTACTTTATATTATATAATAGTACCATAAAAGAATCCATGAATGTAGCTTAGTTACTATGTAACGGCGTTTTTACAAAAAAAATCTGGAATTTTTATTCCAGATTTTTAGACGTATTAAAATGTGCTTCTAACTTATAGATAGGCTGTCCCTTTTTACTAAATTTTTCTTCATATTCAGTCATGACATTATCTTCAGCTTCAACGCTTGCATGTAAATCAAGCCAAACTTGATCATAACCCATTCCATACTCATTTAAACTAACTAATGAGTATTCAAACAAGCCACGATTATCTGTCTTAAATTCAAGATGACCATCATTTTTCATAACTTTTTCATAGCCTTTTAAGAAACTGCCATGAGTAAGTCGACGTTTGGCTTGTCTTGTTTTAGGCCAAGGATCTGAAAAATTCAAATAAATGCCATCAACTTCATTATCATCAAAAAATTCAGTTACCGAATCACCGTTACCTAAAATTAATTGTAAATTTGGAATTTGTGCTTCAACTTGTTTCTTCAACGTAATTGCTGCAATTGTCGTTTGCAATTCAATTCCGATAAAATTATATTCCGGAAATTTTCTAGCCATTCCCATAATAAATCCACCCTTACCCATACCTATTTCAATAAAAAGTGGTTGTTTTTTCTCAAATCTTGATTGCCATTTACCCTTAAACTGATTAGGTGATGTTACAAGTAGTTCCGGATGTTCTGCAATTAACGGTTCAGCCCATGCTTTATTTCTTAATCTCAACTTATATATCCTCATTTCATTTGATAAAGTAAGTGGGGCTAGAACGTATTAATCGTTTTAGCCCCACTTACTTTTTAATCCATTTTTATATTATATTTTTGTAATTCTATTATTGCCTGATTCATTTCATGAAATCGACTTAATTGATGTGCTTTTTTTATTCGTTGTAATTTTGCTATTATAATGTACCAGTTTATTCTGTTTAATAAATCGTTATTCTCCAATGACTCATGATAACCACTCAGCCAACTACTCCATTGTGTATCTGGAATGTATTCAGACATAACTAAGCTCAAATCCATAGCAGGATCAGCAATTTTTGCTGACTCCCAATCAACTAAATATAATTGATTAGTATCAGACTGTAACCAATTTCGATGATTCAAATCACCATGACAAACTGTATACTTATCCGTTGATAGTTCAGGTTGATGTTCATTTAATTGCTGAAACATTTTTGATAGCAAGGGGTGCTGCTTTAAATCATCACTCAAATCGTCAAAATAATTAGCTAATAAGCCACTAGGTGTGATAACTTCTCCACCAACCTGTCTCAACATATTTTTTAATTGCTTTGAGCGATGAATTTTAGATAATAATTCAGGAACCATTTTTTGATCCATTTCATCAGAATGAAGGTTTCGTCCATTTAGCCACTCTTGTGCAGTTATTGTATCCCCACTTGAGATTCGCTTAGTCCAAATTAATTTTGGTGTAATACCAGCAACTGAGAGCGCAGCTAAAAAAGGTGACATATTTTGTTTCAAAAACACCTTTTCTTGTGCACGTGTACCCATGTATGCAGTGCCTGTATCTCCACCAATTGGTAACAATTGCCAACCGGGATCTAAATTAAAATCCATACTATTATTACCTCTTTTTCCCGACTAAGCTCTGATGCTATAGTTTCATCTTACAAACATCCCTATTATACGTCAAGGATTTTTTTAACTCTGGTAACTAAGTAAACATTAGTAAACAGCATTATTTCCACTAAACTCACCAAAACACCATAACCCATCATTAAAAATTGTCCTGTACCAATATAGATTGCGATATTAAAAAGTACTGCACTTACACTTATAATTGTTAATGTAAACTTTTTGAAATTCTTAATTTGATACTCTTTTCCTTTTGGATATAGTCTAGTAAAAATAATATTATCGTAATGTTTTGCAAAAGGTAACAATTGAAAACCAATCAGATAAATAAATAAGATTAAAAATGCGAGTGCTAGCCAACCATTTGAAATAAATGCAATAATTAGCGCTCCAATTAGAGTTAATCTAATAAATAAGCCACTAAATTCAGTTCCGCGAATAAATCCCCTTGCATATAAAAATGTATAAACATTTGCGTCATCTTTTTTAATATGATTTAAAATGAAATCAAGGTACACTCTTCTCTTAACATTCCCTCTAACCATTGGTACATCAGTAAATAAATTAAAGAAACGGTAAATCCCTAACATTCTATTTTCTTCAAAACTGATTGCTTTTTTCCAATCAAAGATTTCCTTAAATCCTTTTGCAGCTAGCTGATTTAAAACAAAGCTACTTAAAATAGCAACGATAAAACTCAGAATAAACGTACCATATAATCCAAGGATATAAATCAAAATAGGCAATAAAATATTAACTAATTTGATACTTCCCCAACTAAACCGGTTATTTTGATATTTTTCAAGTAATGAAATGACTAACCAATTATTTTTCAAGCATAGTTGCGTTAAAATCAAGAAAATAATATTGATTACTGAGATTTTCATTCCAATCATCATAACTGGGATAAGTAACACAATAAATCCAACTTGCATTAAGCTGGCCATAACTGTTGAATAGCGTTTTGCCTTTTTTAAATAACTAATTAATGCATGTTCCTGTGGTAAAAGAAAAACAATATCCGCTTCTTTTAATAACGTACTTAAACGGCCGATTTGTAAAATCACCAGTAATCCAATCACTAATGCAGGCCGATACCAAACTAAATTAACAGGCATCACCTTTAGCCCATTTGAATAAGCCAAACCAAGTCCACCAACAAAAAACATAATTGCAACAACAAAATGATCATTCAAAACATATCGTAAATATTTTAATAATAATAACTGATGACTTTTTAAACGTGTTGTCCATAAGTCTTTCATTTTGTTACCTCTTCCTTAGTTAAACCAAGATAAATTTCATCTAAGGAAGCATCTGGATTCTTATAGGCTTGTCTTAATTCAACCATTGTTCCTTGTGTTTTAATTTCACCTTTATTCAGTAAAATGAACCAATCGCAATACTTTTCAGCTGTGGCTAAAACGTGAGTTGACATTAAGACACTTGCGCCACGCTTCTTTTCAGCAACAATTAACTCTAATAAATCGTTAATTGCTAAGGGGTCTAGCCCGAGAAATGGCTCATCAATAACATAAAAATCAGATTCTGTTAAAAAAGCACAGACAATCATAACTTTTTGTTTCATCCCTTTTGAAAAGTTAGCGGGAAACCATTCTAACTTGTTATCAAGTCTAAATATTTTAAGTAATTCATTAGCTTTTTTCCATGCCTTAGTTTCATTCAATCCATAAGCCATCATTGAGAGTTCAATGTGTTCTTTTAATGTTAATTCTTCATAAAGAATAGGCGTTTCAGGAATATATGCTAAATGTGATTTATAAGCCTGGCTATCTTCCCTTAAGGTTACGCCATTTAATTTAATAGTTCCTTTTTGCGGGGTTAATAACCCAATTATATGATTGATTGTAGTCGATTTACCTGCACCATTTAAACCAATTAAGCCAACGACATTTCCAGGTTTAACTTCAAAAGAAATATCTTTTAAAACTGGTATTTGAGAGTAACCACCCACTAAATTTTTAACTTCTAATGTCATTTTCTAATTCCCCATTTACAATTTATTTATGCCTTTAATTATATCATATTATGGTGAATTATCATTCATGATGTATAATAAAAGTATTAACTAACTTTGAAAGAAGGCAAACATATGACTGACTGTATTTTTTGTAAAATAATTGCCAATGATATTCCTAGTTTCACCGTATACGAAGATGAAGACATTAAAGCATTTCTTGATATCTCACAAACAACCCCAGGCCATACACTTGTTATTCCAAAAAAACATGTTGCTAATATTTTTGAATATGACCAAGCACTCGCTAGTAAAGTTTTTTCTAAAATTCCAATGATTGCTTCCGCAATTAAAGTAAGCAATCCAGATATTCAAGGGATGAATATCGTCAATAATAACGGTGAACTAGCTTACCAATCTGTTTTTCACTCACATTTTCATTTAATTCCTAGATACTCAACAAAAGATACTTTTAAAATGTCATTCAAGGATAATTCCAAGAAGTACACATCCGAGCAACTTGAATCAATTATGATGTCAATCAAGAATAAGATTGGAGAAAAATAATGTCAAAAACACTTAAACGAATTAGTTTGTTATCAATTATTGGTGGGTCAGCATACTATGCCTATAACCATAGAGATGAACTTATTACTTTTGTTGCAGATAAAAAAGTTCAGTTAAAAGCAGATTTTTCTGACTATCAAAATGATATCAATCGCGTAACTAATTCATCAAAAAAATTGCAGTATGCTACAGATCATCTGAATACGATTATCGAAGAAACATTACCCATCGTCGATTCCATTAGCAATCGTATAGAAAAGTTTACTTATGAGATCGAGCCAAATATCAATAAAATTAATAAAAAATTAGAAAAGTATCAATGAATTAGGCTTTTAAAAGTTTGATTTTTTTGTGAATTTTCGGTCATTTACTTTCATTATATGATAATTATGTTATATTAAACGTATTAGTCTTTCATTGAGAAGACAAAAAATTTAAGAAATAGGATGTGTTAGGTTATGAAAAAATGGCTTGTTGCTTTAGCCGGCGTACTATTAACATTTACATTAGCGGGTTGTGGGAGCTCAACAGTTGCAACTACTTCAGGTGGTAAGGTTACAGAAAGTGCTTACTACGATAGTTTGAAGAAAACTTCAAGTGGTACATCAATTTTACAACAAATGATTTTGAACAAAGTATTGGAAAAACAATATGGTGATGATGTTTCTGATAAAGAAGTCACAAAACAATACGATACTTATAAAGCTAAATATGGTTCAAGTTTCTCATCTGTCTTATCACAAAACAGTATGACAAAGACTAGTTTTAAAGCAGAATTACGTTCTAACTTACTTTTAAAAGCTGCTGTTAAACATTACAGTGATTTAAGTTCTACAGCTGTAGATAAGCAATGGGAAGAATACCAACCAACTATTACAGTTCAACGTATTCAAGTTGCTTCAAAATCAGATGCAGAAAAAATCATCAAACAACTTGATGAACAAAAGACTGCTAAAAAGTTAACTGACAAATTTACTGCATTAGCTAAATCAAAATCAACAGATACAACTTCTGCAAGTACTGGTGGTACTTTAGCTGCATTTAACAATACAGATACAACACTAACAGCAGAATTTAAAAAAGCTGCATTTGATTTAAAACAAGGTAAATATACAACTACACCTGTTAAAACAACAGCAGGTTATGATGTAATCTTGAGTGTTAAAAATGCTGGTAAAGGTAAAAAAGCCGATCACATTTCTGACTTAAAAGAACAAATTGTTACTGAAACTATGGCTGACTCAACTAAATTACAAAAAATTGTTGGTAAAGTTCTTAAAAAAGGTAACGTATCAATCAAAGATGATGACTTGAAAGATGTTCTTTCAAGCTACTTATCATCATCTTCTTCATCTTCAAAATAAATACATCAAAACATCAGATTATATCTGGTGTTTTTTTTTCGAAAAAAATATCTCAATGGAATTTATCCATTGAGATATTTTTCAATTTAATTATTTGTTACATTACTGTCAGCATGTGGTTTATAGAAATTTCGACCATCCATACCAAATATACGTTCAGAAAATTCGCCCTCTTCTGTATGAGCCAATGACCCTTTCAACATTTGAATTGATGCATCAATATTATCAATTTGATGTAAAACATCTGCTTCAATTAAATGAGGTTGCACTGGTGAACCATACTCTAGTAACCCATGATGCGCAAGAACAACGTGACGTAATAAAATCATGTCTTCTGTCTGAAGATCAATTTTTAATTCACCTGCTGCTTTAACAATTTCTTCATCAATTAATACAATATGCCCAATTAAATTTCCAGCTAATGTATAAGTTGTTGCCACAGAACCTGATAATTCGATTGTTTTTCCTAAATCATGTAAAATCACACCTGCGTAAAGTAATGGTGCATTAATCACATCACCATATTCGGCAACAATTGATTTAGCTAATCGCAACATTGAAAGTGTATGGTAGGCTAACCCACCAGAAAATGCGTGATGATTTTTCTTTGCAGCGGGATAACTGAAAAAATCATCATGTTTTTCGGCAATGAGATATCTTACAATTCGATTCCAATTTGGGTTTGTAATTTCAAAAATAGCTTTATTAAATTCTTCTTCCATCTCATCTTTTTTCATTGGTGCACTAACGACAAATTGACTCGGATCATTAGGTTCACCCTCTTCAGTCAATCTAATATGATAGATTTTCATCTGTGGATTATTTTGGTAAACTTCACGTTTTCCTTTTATAAAGGCAACTTTACCCGTTTGAAATTGTTCAATTGCCTCTGGCGTTGCATCCCAAAGCTTAGCGCTAATTTGGCCTGAACTATCTTCAAAATTAAATGCAATAAATTGCTTATTATTCTTTGTATTTCTAACTTCTGCACTCTTAATTAAAACAAATAATGCTACGTTTTCGTCAACTTTATATTCAAATATTTTTTTCTCTTGTGCCATGTCCATCCTCCTATAACTTAATTATTTTATCGTTATCAAATCCAGTTAATCCTGAATCATCTGCCGTTAAATAAATAATTTGAACTTTTTTACTTATTTCTCGTATTAGTTTTAAAACGGCATTTTTTCTGTTTTTATCAAAATTAACAAACCCATCATCAATAATTAATGGTAATTCGATTGATTTATTAATTGTCATGATTAAAGCAAATCTAAGTGCGATATATAGCTGCTCTGCTGTTCCTTGTGACAATTCTCCCACTTCAAATGATACCATATCAGAAGAAACGACGGTTAATAATCCTGATATATTATTTATTTGTGTAAAATGGCCTAATGTTAATAGTTCAAAATAATGATTTGCTAATTGCAACATTTGTGGCATTCTAACCCCAGAAGAGTCTTTTAATGCCTCGTTAATCCAATTAATAGTTAACTTTTGAGTTAACCATTTATCAGCTAATTCACTTAAAATTGTAACTTTTTCAGCCAACTCTTGTCGAAGTTCTGTATAATTCCCTTCTGCCTTCAAAGTCCGTAATAACGTCTGTTGATCAATAATCTCCTGATTAATGTTCATTATACTATTTTGCAATTGTTTCAATTGTTCTGTAAGCTCATCTAATTGTTCATCTAAACTTTCTTTCGTTTCAAATCTAGCAAGATTTTTTCTAACCTCCACAGGAAGCTGCTCATTAATTGTATCCAATTTAGATTTGTCTTGAACAAATTGCTTTTGTAAATCGTAATTTTTTTCAAATTGCTCAATTGACGTTAAATGATATTGCGTTAATATTTCATTAATTTGATTAGAAATATCAGCAGTCACATTATCTTCATGCTTTTGTTGTTCATTTAAATAGCCCATTTTATTTTTTATTGATTGTGATTCAGCAATTAAAGGTTGTAATTTATCATTAAAGCCTCTAATTCTAGCTAAACTATCTGCCATATCACTTTTATTTAGTGCTAGAAAACTATCAGCAAAATCTGTCTGATTCAAATAATTTTTTATCTTGTCAGTTAACGTTTTAATTTCTGCTGATTTTTGACTAATTTGATCTGTTATAGACTGTATTCGACTTAAGTCATTTTGAATTGAGAACCACTGATTCTTTGGAAAATCATCTAAAACGTATTGAATTTGATAATCCGTTAATTCAGTATCAGTTTGTCTCAATTGTTCGTCCAGTTCACCTATCTTCAATTGATTTTCATCAATTTCTGCAGTAATCATTTGTCTTTTATTTTGTATTTGCATCAGAGCATCACTACTTGATTTATCCTTAGAATTAGACTGCTTAAATACAATTATGGTATATACAACTATCATAATATCTAGTATCAATCCCATTATTTTAAACGGCATTGGTAAGATCATACTTAGTACAAATAGTATAACACTTACCCCTACTAAGATACTTTGTTGTGTAGACCATTTACTTTTTTGTACTTGATTTTTTTGATCAATTGATTGATTTAAATCTAAAATATCTTGTTTTTTCGTCAATTGCTTTTGTTCAATTTCTTGAAGTATTCGTTTATTGCTCTCTTCAGATTTAATTAATGTGACAATATTTTTAAAATCATCAGGATCAAACGCTATTGGAACTTTTCCGTTGATATTTTGATATTGCATCATTAACCGTTCTTGTTCTGTTAATAGTTGGTTTAAACTCGTCTGTTCTAATACAACTTTATCTAAATATTGTTGATTATCAGCTAATTGTTCAAATAATATATCAAAATCAACTTTATTGTTTTCATAAAAATTTATTAAATTTAATGCTGCTAAATTTTCTTTTTCATCAACTACACTCTGATTAATCGATTTTAACCTTTCATTATTTATCTTTTGTTTCTCTAGTAAATTTTGTATTTTTTGATAATTATCAACAGAAATCATAGCATCTTCATCAGTTTGTTTTAGCTTATCCGTCAACTCATTAGATTGTTCATATATTGACCAATTTTGCTTTAATTGTTCGTAGCGTTGGTAATCTTTGGTTAGATTATATTGTGTTGTTTGTAGCCCTTTAATTTGTTCCCTATTTTGATCTAACTTTTTTTGTGTCTCAACATATTCCGGAAATTTCTGTTTGGCAATATTTATTTTATTAACTAAATCATTGTATAACGCAATTTCCTTATTTAACTCAGTTACACGACCTGCTGGCTTATAGACGTGATCGGCATCTTTTTGAATTTTTTTAGTTAATTCTAACCATTCTTGACTACCAACTGCTCCCATCGTCGTTAGATACTCATTTAAATCTTCATTCGTTAAATTAAATACTTGGTTTAACGCCTGCTGATTAAATGAAAATACTTGATTGTATAAATTTTCATCGACTGGATTTAGCCATTCATGCAGCTTACTACTAGCTACTTTCATCCCATCATCACTTTTAACAATAGATACCTTGCCACCAGATTTACCTTGTGTACGAGTTAGTCGATAAGCATCGTTACCAATTAATAATTCCAACTCTCCACCATATGTGGATGAGTCTTTAGGCAGATATTGTTGGTACTTCTTTTTCGCATTTGCAAATCCAAATAACATACTCAATACGAATGCTGTTAACGTCGATTTACCTGCTTCATTCAGACCAAAAATAACCTGATTCGTTTGATTAAAATCAAACGTTTTATCATGCCACTTCCCAAATCCGTAAATTTTAACTTTAGTTATTTTCATCTATATGACCCTCTATCGCTTGATTTTCATGAAGCAATGTTTTTGAATTTTCTTGTAATTCTACTAAATGTCCCGTTTCTAATAAGTACGTATTAAGTTCCGGAATTTGTAATAATTTATCAGCGAGTTCAGTCATTCCATCATCAGTAAAAACACGTTTTGCGCTTTCTTCCCAGTATTGTTGATCAATTGATTCAAAAGCTACCTTTTTATTAATCACCGTTTTAATTTTAACAATCCAATAGTAATTATCTGGCATATGTTTTTGAATCCAAGCAGTTAATAAATCACCATTTTGAATGCGATTTACTAGGCTATCACTAAAATTATCTAAATCTGTGATTTGTATCACTATTAAATATGATTTATCTTTAGAAAAAAGTTGGCATTCAGCGTCAATCTTATCAATAGCATCTGATAGTGAATCAATTTTTGCCATTGAAATATTAACTGTTTCCCAATCAATTGTAGATGACGTTATAAATTTGGGAACCAACTTATTTCCATCACTATTCACTAGATAAAACCCTTTATCGCCTGATTCTTTACGGTGCCGACCTTGTGTATTTCCAGGATAGATAACTGGGGGTTGTTCATTCAAAATCTGTCTTACATGAATATGACCCAATCCCCAATAATCATAATTTTTCTGTAATAATTCTTTAACAGTAAATGGTGCATAACTTTCATCTGATATTGAATTTATACCCTCATTTGCCCCATGGATAAGCCCAATATGCCATTTCTCATCACCACGAACAGGATAATCAACGATTTTTGATGGTTCCCATCTATGTGCATAACTAAACCCAGTTAATCGAACTTCATCGCCATTTTTTAAAATGTGCGTCACTGTTTCAACTTCACTTGTAAATAAAGTTACATTTGATGGAAAAGTTAAATGATCTTGAGCATTATCAGAAAAATCATGGTTACCAAAACTCAAATAAACATTTATTCCGGCCTTTTGCAGTCGTTCACACTGACTAATTAACGTTGTTTGTGCCATAATACTCATCTCAGATGAATCATATAAATCCCCAACTAAACAAACAAAGTCTACTGATTCTTCAATAGCCGTATCTACGAGATTACTCAAAGCTTTAAATGTTGACTGATAAATCGAATCCATTAACTGACTTGGTACATTTTTTAATCCTCCAAAAGGACTATCTAAATGTAAATCAGCTGCATGAATAAATTTCATCTTCCCACTCCTTTATAAAAAAAAACCTGGTACAAAACATAATTGCTTTGCTTCCAGGATTTTTATTCGAATTAATTATGATATAAATCTTGTATTGGTTTTGTGATAATTGAATTAACTTCATTCATAATTTCACTTAAAACTTGTTCTTTAACCATTAAATCTTTGATTGTATCAAAATCACCGATTTTTTCTGAAAGATTATGAGCATTTTCAAGTTCTTCGTCTGTCATTTCTTCACCATTCATTTGTTTTTGTTGCAAAGACATTTGAATTGTTTGAAATTCTTTAAATAATTTATATGCAATTTCATCTTCTTGCATTTTTGTATAAGCTGATTTCAAAGCCTTATATTCTTCCGTTTGACTAAGATCTTGACTCATTTGGTTCGCTGTATCATAAATATTAACAACCATTTCTGATTCCTCCAATAATAATTTATATTAACTTAATTAGTGTATCATTTTTATCCATAATTTGCATTGATTTGTTCTAATTTCCAAACATCCCATTAATACTATCACTGAGCCATTTTTGGGCTTTTTTAGCAGAATCAGATAATTTATTTTTTATTTCATCTGTTTGCTTTTCTACTGATTCTAAAATACCATCTCCACTATCATTTGAACCGGTATTATTTGCTAAAGTAGTAGCAGATTTCGTTGAGAAGCTTGTCTGAGCAGTATTAGGTAATATACCTGACATTTCGCTTTTAAATAAGGAATCAACGATATCCCCACTTGAATTTCTTAGGTAATGAGTATCATCAGTTTGATCAAAACCAACCCATGTTGCGACAGTAATGTCTGGTGTATATCCAATAACCCACTGATCTTTCGTCCCATCTGTAGAACCTTTTTTAGCCTCTGTACTTCCCGTTTTACCAGCAACTGTATATCCAGCTGGGACAGCAAGTTCGCCAGTTCCTCCAGTTTCAAAGACACCCATCATCATACTTGTCATCGATTTAGCTACCTTACTACTCATAACTTTAGTTTCACTATTGTCTGAATTATTAACAATCGTTTTACCAGAAGCATCAACAATTTTAGTAATAAAATGAGCCTTTTTTTGAATACCACCATTAGCAAACGCAGTATATGCACTAGCCATTTCGTAGGGTGAGACACCAGTAGTTAAACCACCCAAAGCTAAATCTAAGTTTTTGTCCGAACTTTTAACCGGTATACCAAATTTTTTAACAGCATCGTATCCTTTATCAACACCAATTTTATTTAACAACCACACAGCTGGCGCATTTTTACTAAGTGCCAATGCCTTATACATTGGTATTTTACCTGCATATTGATTGTCGTAATTATTTGGTGAATAATTATTTGATCCATATGATTGTTTTTTATCTTTTAATTCAGAATCATAAAAATAGCCATCTTCTAAAGCAGGCATATATACGGCAATTGGTTTTAGTGTTGACCCCGGTTGGCGGTTAATCTGAGTCGCTCGATTATATCCCCTAAAAACGTGTTTACCTCGTCCACCAACAACTGCTGTCACACCACCATTCGTTGAATTAATAGCAATTGATCCACCCTGAGCTTTTGTCCCATCATCAGCATCCAAAGGGAACAAGGTAGAGTTATCAAATGATGTTTGCATAGCTTCTTGATGGGTCTGATCCATCGCCGTATAAATTTTATAACCACGATTCATAATATCTGATTCAGTTAACCCATAATTTTTAATTGCTTCACTAATAACGGCATCAAAATAATAAGGATATTTATAACCTGATTGATAATCGTACGTATCATTTAATGTAATACCCGTCTGCTTAGCACTTGATAATTCTGCACTAGAGATTTTTTTATTTTCATACATAACATTCAGAACAACATTACGCCTTTGTTTAGCTGCAACAGGATGATCTATCGGATTATATGCCCCTGGCGATGTTAACATACCCGCAATAACTGCAGCCTCACTAACAGTTAAATCTGAAGCACTTTTTCCAAAATATTTTTTAGAGGCATCTTGAACACCCCAAACGCCATTACCAAAATATGCATTATTTAAGTACATCGTTAGAATGTCTTTTTTTGAATATACTTTTTCCGTTTCAATTGAAATAAATATTTCTTTAGCCTTACGACTATAAGTTTGCTCCTGTGACAAGAATGCATTTTTAACAAGTTGTTGCGTTATAGTACTTCCGCCACCACTAATTGCACTACTTCCAGTTAATCGATTTTTAACCAATGAAACCACAGAACGTGCCATCCCTTTGATTGAAAATCCATATTCATGATAAAAATTACGATCTTCTGATGACAGTACAGCATTTTGAATATTGGGTGAAATCTTATTTAATGAAACGTAAGTACCCTTTTGAGAGTATAACGATCCTGCTTTATCGCCATCTTTATCAAAAACCTCAGTTGATTGTTGTAAAGCAGCTTTTAACCCACTAACATTTGTTGTTTTGGCTACATAAGTTAAATACGCACTCGAACCTAAAATAATTGCTAAAATAAAAATAGTCAACCATTTCCAACCATGCACAAATTTCCATCCCTGTCGAAACCAATTTTTAAATTGAATTAGATGTATTACAAACCAATTTTCATTTTTAGTTCTTTTATTTTCATTTTTCATTAGTTGTCCCCATATTTAATCTTAATATCATTTATTATTTTACCATAGCAATATTATAAAAAGTAAATTAGCCTTTTTATTATGATATTTTTAAATATTTAAAAAAAGACTAAGAAATGTAGATGTTATCTACTCCTTAGTCTCACAGTATTTTAAATTAAATTATCTGGATTTGCGTGTTCAGTAAAAATATCATAGACACGTTGTGCGGCCTGCTCATCTGAACTAATAATCATAATTGTATCATGTCCCGCAACAGTTCCAACAATATCCGGGAAGCCAAAATCATCGATAATTGCTGCCAGTAAATTACCGTTACTTGGAATCGTTTTAACAACATTCATAAATTGGATTTTAGTAATATTAGTAACGACTTCAAAAATAATTTCAAATAAATGAACTTCTTCACTTAAATTACCTGACTTAAAAATTGCGTATCTCAAATCACCTTGTTCATCTTGAGCTTTAACAATTTTCATTTCACGAATATCTCTAGAAATAGTCGCTTGAGTCGCCTTAATATTCACATGTTCCAATTCTGAAATCAAATCATCCTGCGTTGCAATTACTTTTTTATTAATTAACTGTTCAATTTTAGCTTGACGTATCTCTTTCTTCATAAGAATCCCTCTTTGAATGAGTATTTATTCTTAGTATAGCAAAAGAAATATGAATACTGAAATAATACGCTTAATTTAGGACGATTTTATTCATTTTATTGAATTTTGATTCAAATATAAGCATACCTGAATCTCTAATAATATAACCATCTAACACTAATTTCTGAATAACTCGTCCAACGGTTTCACGCCGCGTTCCACTAATCGTCGCAATATCTTCATGTGTAATCACATATGGGATTCGCAGACTATTCTCACCATGTTTATCGGCTAGATTCTCACTTAAATACTGTAACACTTGTGTTATCCGGGTTGTTGTATTACTACATACGGTTCTTAACCTTAACACTTCTGAACAATTTAAAATATTATCAATTTGCCCAAATAAGTACGCAGAAACTTCATAATGTGTTTTGATTAAATTCTCAATAAGTTCAACAGGAATCTTAGCGACCGTCGCTAGTGTAGCAGCACGACTTGAAACAGTATAATATTCACTCTGTAACATTCCACCAATTGGAAATATTTGTTTCGATGTAACATACATATAATTTTGAAAAATACCAGCTCGATCACCACGTTCAATTTTAACTAATCCATCCAAGACAACATAAATAAAATCACGTTTATCATTCATATCAAAAATAGTATTTCCTTTTAGAAATCTTTTAAATGTAATTTGTTCAAAACAAGCTCCTTGTTCATCCTCACTTAAACAACCAAACAACTCATGGTCAGAAAATTCTGATCGATACCTTTGTCTTTCTTTTTCTGTAATCATCCCTTTACTCCCTTAATACCTATATTTATGATATATAACTATCAACACTATCAGATTAAATATAGAATGTCGATTTATTTTTTCGGATTTTGGAGACCCTGGTTTATTTTTTTGATTCACTGATAGCTCTAAATCATTAATCTAACAGTACCAAAATGATAAAAATAAACTGGTCGTATTCGCACATCCATTTTGTGTTCAAACGCACAATCATCGTTAAAAAGTACATCTAACAATATTTAGATAAAATAAAAAAGTTAACAATTAAGTCAACTTTTTTATTAATTACATTTCTTTTGGTGCATTTACGCCTAATAATCTTAATGATTCTGTTAAAACGACGCTCACACTTTGAACGAGTGCTAAACGAGCTAATTTTTGATCATCTTCAACTAATATCTTTGAATTTGCATAGTATTTATTAAATGCTCTTGATAAATGAATAGCGTATTTAGCAATTACTGATGGTTCATATTCTTTAGCTGCACGTTTAATTATTTTAGGGAAGTCACCAAGTAACTTAATTGTATCCCATGCAGCAGGATCAGAAAGTTCATTGTTACTTTCACTAATTGAAACATCACCCGCTTTACGAATAATACTTTGTGCTCTAGCATTTGAATATTGGACATAGGGACCTGTTTCACCTTCAAAACGAACAACTTCTTCTAAAACAAAATCAAAATTATTCATACGTTCATTCTTTAAATCATGGAAAATAACAGCCCCAACACCAACATCTTTAGCAACTTGTTCAGCATTTGGTAGGTCAGGATTTTTATCTTGAATTTGTTTTTTAGCAAGGCTTGTAGCATCATCTAAAACTTCTTCAAGTAAAATAACACGTCCTGAACGAGTCGATAATTTCTTACCACCTTGTGTGATTAAGCCAAATGGAATGTGGTGCATATCATCTGACCAATCATTACCCATTTCCTTTAACACAGCCTTTAATTGTCTAAAATGGTTAGCTTGTTCATTTCCGACAACATACAATGACTGTACAAAATTATACGTCCGTTTACGGTAAATAGCAGCAGCTAAATCACGAGTAATATATAAAGTTGCCCCATCTGTTTTTTGAATCAAGGCAGGGTTTAAATCGTATTTTTCAAGATCAACAATTTCTGCGCCTTGGCTTTCTTTTAACAAATTTTTATCTTTTAACATTGTCACAACTTCGCCCATTTTATCATTATAAAAGGCTTCCCCTTTAAATGAATCAAATTGGACACCCAGCATATCATAAATTTTATTGAAAGCTGATAATGATTCTGCACGGAACCAAGTCCAAAGTTCGATTGCTTCTTCATCGCCATCCTCGAGCTTTTTAAACCATGCACGAGCTGCAACATCTAACTCTGGATTTTCTTCTGCTTCTTTATGGAAACGAACGTAGTATTCAAGTAATTTATTGATAGGATCAGCTTTAACTTCTGCTTCACTACCCCATAATTTATAAGCAGTAATTAACTTACCAAATTGAGTTCCCCAATCGCCTAAATGATTAATTTTAATTGGATTATAATTAATTTTAGCCAAGATGTTTGCAATTGAATTACCAATCACAGTTGAACGTAAATGTCCCATTGAAATAGGTTTAGCAATATTGGGTGATGACATATCAATTGGTACGTTACCATCATGACCAATATCAGATGCGCCATACTCACTGCCATTTGAAAGCACTTGTTCAATAATATCTTGACTAAATGCAGCCTTATTCAAGAAAAAGTTAACATATGGCCCAACTGCAGCAACTGACTCAAATTGACTTTGATCAATTTTCTCTACTAAGTCTTTAGCAATCATCTGAGGTGCTTTTCTAAATGCTTTAGCTAATGCAAAAGCTGGAAATGCATAATCCCCCATATCAGAACTTTTTGGTATTTCAATTTTGGCAATAATTTCTTCTTCAGTAAGGTTTCCATCAACGATAGCAACCAATGCTTGTGCAACTTGTTGTTTATAATTCATTATCCATTCCTCCTAAAATTGTATAAAAAAAGCCCCTTACAAATAATTATGTAAGAGACGAGAATTCCCGCGGTACCACTCTAATTGATTAATATCCACTCAAAATATTCAGTTATTTCTAAAAAGTACGATTCAACTAACGCTTTTATCTAGCTTCCATCAACCTAGACTTGCTTTAAAATTAATTAGTTTACTAGCTTTTATCATCGAATTTATAGTTTGATTGTAACAAATTAATATTATAAAAGATAGTGTTTTTAGAATTTAGGTTTGCTTTTGGTGAAATATTTCTTTACGACATCCCTTGAATCTGTCAATCTTGTAACATTATCATCAAAATGAATTGATACAAAAGAATAATACACAAGATCGACTGCATATAATTGAGCAATTAAAGAAGTAGTCGCTGCACTTCTGAATTTTTTATTTTCTTCACTATCGTCATGTTCTAAAATAATATTAGCTAATTTGGCCAATGTACTTTTTTTATTATGTGTTAAAACGATAACTTTTATTTTTTGTCGATTTGCAAGATTTGCTAACTTAATTGCATCCGTATTTTCCCCTGAATTTGATATCAAGAATAAAGTTGTTCCTTCTTTTAGTTGCGATAATCCAACGGCAATTAGATGTGTATCAAGTGTTTCTATAACAGACTTACCAACTCGAATAAATTTTTGTTGGAAATCTTTAGCTACAATTTCTGATGCTCCAATTCCATACGCATAGATTATTTTTGACTCTGCAATAACCTTCGCAGCATTAACGACTTCCTCATCTAATGTTTTATTTGATTCCTCAATCGTATGTTGTATCCGCATGGTTAATTTTTGTTGTGTCGTCACTAAATCATCTTTAGGATTAATTTCCTCGAGCATTGATTTATCATCTTGGATTTCTGCTGATAATTCTAATTTTAATCCTGGAAAACCAGTATCACTAATACTTTTTCCAAATCGCGTTATTGCTGCAGTGCTGACACCTACCACCTCTGCCATACTCTGTGTACTCATTCTTATTACTTTCTGAGGGTGCTCTAAAATAAACCGTGCTATTTTTCGCTCTACCTTTGTGTATTTATCCATATTTGCTTGTATTGTGTACAAATAATTACCCATACTTCTTACCTCTTTTTATGGTATGTCTTATGCTTCTGTCTCAATCATAGCATCTTTTGGAATACCAAAAAAGAATGTTAAAATAAATCCGCCCGCATATGCCGCAAGCAATCCAAGAATATACCCAATCCAGTGTCCATTACTTATTAAAGGTATCAATGCTACCCCAGAAGGTCCTATTGCAATAGATCCAATATGACCAATCCCACCAATCACCGCTCCACCGATTCCGCCACCAAGACAAGCAGTAATCATTGGTCGTCCTAAAGGTAGTATAACCCCATAAATTAATGGTTCCCCAATTCCTAGAAATCCGACTGGTAGAGCGCCTTTAATTAAATTTGTTAATTTTTTATTTTTACGACAACGAACCCATAATGCAATTGCTGCCCCTACTTGTCCAGCTCCTGCCATTGCTAAAATTGGCAATAATAATGTTGATCCAGACTTAGCAATCATTTCAAGATGAATAGGTGTTAAAATTTGATGTAATCCTAACATTACCATTGGTAAGAAAAAAGTCCCTAAAACAAAACCAGAAAATGCACCACCAACTTCTAAGACCCAGTTAATTGATGTAACTAAAGAATTCGAAACAACCCCAGCAACTGGCATTACTAAGAAAATTGTCATCATTCCAATAACAAATAATGATATTGTCGGTGTTATAATAATATCTAAAGAATCCGGAATCCATTTATGCAATCTTTTTTCTAAAATAGCTAATACCCACACTGCAAAAATAACACCAATAATTCCACCCTGTCCAGCACTTAGTGCCTGACCGTTAAAGATATTATGGAGAGGTGCTTCAGGGGTTACCCCACTCAGCAAAGTGACAGCGCCGATAACACCACCAAGTCCTGGAGTGGCACCAAATTCACTGGCACTATTTATCCCTACATAGATAACTAAATAACTGAAAACACCATTTTTAATAACATTTAAAACTGCAATAAAATCTGTCCAGCTCGAACTTAAATCCCCTGCAACCATCATATTTCCAAGGACAGCAGCCAATCCACCAATCAATCCTGCTCCAACAAATACAGGAATTAGTGGAACAAAGATATTTGAAATTGCTTTAAGCACCTTTTTTATTGGCGTTTGCTTTTGTTTAGCTTTATGTTCTGCTTTTACTTTAGCAGCTTTGCTCTCAACCAATTCTTTATCAGTCATTTGAGTTGATTGTACTACGTTCTTCAAAGGGAAAGGTTCGCCTAATTTAACCCCTACTTGTCTTACCATTTCATCTGCAACTTTGTTGACTGTACCAGGTCCAACTACCACTTGCAAAGTATCATCTTCAACAACACCCATGACACCATCGATATTTTTCAATTTTTCAATATCTACTTTATCTTCATCCCTAATTGTCATCCTAACTCGAGTCATACAATGAATTAATTTTTCAACATTGTCTGGCCCCCCTACATTATCATAAATTTCATTTGCAATTTTTTCGATTTTTTTGTCTGCCATAATTTAACCCCTCCAAATATTTTATTTGATTGCTTCCCTAACAAAACCATGAGCCTTCTTTAATTTTTCTTTAGCTTGATTCAAATCGTTATCCGTTAGAATCATAACTATTGCAAGTTTGACATCATGTTCAGCTAATTCAAATGTTAATTTTGCTTGTTCATAACTTACTCCAGTTGCATCCATAATAATATGCTTTGATCTTTCAACTAATTTTTCATTCGTTGGTCTAACATCGACCATTAAATTTTTATATATTTTTCCAATTCCAATCATCGAAATTGTCGACAACATATTTAATACTAATTTTTGTGCCGTTCCTGATTTTAAACGAGTAGACCCAGTCAATATCTCTGGTCCCACTTCAATCTCAATAGCCGTATCAGCATGCCGTCCAATAATTGATTCCTTATTGCAAGCCAGACTTATTGTGTTCGCACCAAGATGTTTAGCGTAGTCAAGACCCCCAATAACATATGGTGTTCTACCACTTGCTGCAATTCCAACTACTGTATCTAATTTTGTTAAACAAATATTTTCCAAATCCAACTTACCCAATTCGTTTGAATCTTCGGCACCTTCAACTGCCACAGTCATTGCTTTCATACCACCAGCAATCAATCCTTGCACCATGCTAGGATTTGTTCCAAATGTTGGTACACATTCAGCAGCATCTAAGACACCTAATCTACCACTAGTTCCTGCACCCATATAAATTAAACGGCCTCCACTATTAAATGATTCAATAATTTTACTAACTGCTTCATTAATTTGCGATAACTCTTTTTCTACGCTTTTAGGAACTGTCATATCGGCTTCATTCATTATTCTTGCAACTTCAGAACATTTTAACTCATCTAAATTCATAGTTTGTTCATTTCTAGTTTCCGTTACTAATTTTGTAATATCCATATTTTATCCCTCTTTTATAATTGTATTATTAAATATTATTTTTTGTTTTGCTCCTATATAGTCAATTAAATCCAAGTCTGTCCTTTTAACTGTACCAATTTGGTTTACTTTTTTATCAATTGGTAAATTATTTTTCACTATCTGTATTTCTCCAGTATATCTCCCATATAACATATTATCTTGCGTTATAGTACCTCTCGTTCGAGCATCTTCATTATTTATTGGTTCAATAGTGAATTGATTTCTTATCCGACTTTCTTCTAACCTTACAACATCCCTAGCCACGTCAGCACGATTATGCCATGCTATATTATCAAGTTCATGCGAACTACTTTCAATATCTATTTCTATACTTTGATTAGTAAAATAGTTAACTATCTTACTAATTGTTCTTTGTGAAACTCGCGGATCACCGATATAAACGTCATCAGTATAATTATTCTCAATTAAATCTATCATTGCAGCCAATACATTGTAATTTCGATGTTTTTCTAATGTTGGTAATCCCTTTCCAATTGGCCCTCTAAATATTTTATCTCCTGCCACAAACGCCATCGTAGTAAATCCTGATTTTTTTAACCAATGATTCTTATTTTTTAACCATTCGTCATCTAATCCCGTATCTGGTCGAGGATAATAATTATGCCATGCTTCAATATTCTTAAAATTTGCATGATTATCAACTAGTTGCTTAATATCCAGCTCTGAAATCGTACTAGCATTTAATCCAATATCTATATTATTTGATAATTCAGCTATTTTTTCCATACTAATCCCATAATCAATTCTTAAACCAGTAATTCCAGCAGTTTTCAAATCAAATTCCAATAATTTTAAACTTTTTTCTGAAATATCAACCATTAATTTCAAGTTATTTTCAAGACATAAATTCCCCAAAGTTTTTAATTCATCAATAGTTTTTTTTCTATCTTCTTCAGGAATATGTAATGAAGTAAAAATACCCTTAAATCCTGATTTACGCATTACTTCAATATATTTTTTTGTATCATCGTCAATCTTATCACCTAAATAAATTGAAAAACCCAACATAATATCTCCTCCATTCATAAAAGAAAGCGTTATCATTAACTGGTTACATCATACCTTGAATGATATAAAATTACAATTAAATATATTTATTTTTTGTTTTTTTTGTTACTTTATATCTTAATTTAAAATAAAAAATCTTTCAAGAATACTTTATATAAAGTATTCTTGAAAGATTTTTTCACTGTTTTATTCAAATACAAATTGATTATTATAAAGTTCAGAATAGAATCCTTTTTGATCCAATAATTCTTGATGGTTACCTTGTTCAATAACCTTACCGTCCTTCAGAACAACAATTTTATCAGCATCTAATATTGTTTTCAAGCGATGTGCGATTACAAAACTAGTACGCCCTTGAATAACTGTATCCATTGCTTTTTGAATTTTAGCTTCTGTCACTGTATCAACATTAGAAGTCGCTTCATCCAAAATTAATAACGTAGGATTAGTTAAAATTGTTCTTGCGATACTAATTAATTGTTTTTGGCCAGTTGAAAACACAGAGTTTTCATCCGATACTGTCGTGTCATAGCCATTTTCTTGACTCATAATAAAATCATGAATATTAGCTTGCTTAGCGGCAGAAATCATATCTTCATCTGATGCTTCAGGTTTACCAAAGACAATATTATCACGAATTGTTCCTGAGAATAATACACTTTCTTGAAGAACTATCCCAACATGATCACGAAGACTTTGAAGTTCAAGATCCTTAACATTTACGCCATCAAATTCAACTGAACCACCTGTAACATCATAGAATCGATTCAATAAATTCATAATTGTTGTTTTACCTGAACCAGTTGGTCCGACTAAAGCTACCATTTCACCTTTATCAACATTAATTGATACATCATGTAAAATTTCTTTATTAGCATTATAACCAAAATTAACATTTCTTAACTTAACACCATTTGTTAGACCCGTTAATTTTTGCTTATCAGTTGAGTTGACCTCATCTGGTTCATCAAACATTTCATTCAGTCGACTAGCACCTGTAATAGCAAGTTGGAACATACTATACAATGAAGAAATTTGTGATATTGGTTGGTAAAATTGTTGTGAGTATTGAACAAACACGACAACTAGTCCTAAAGCCGTTGTACGGCCCATATCACCGTTCAGTGCTAACCAGCTACCAAAGAAGATAACAATGGCTGTATTAACCAACGAGAGGCCATTCATAACTGGGAAAAGCATCCCTGAATAGACTTGTCCTTTAAACGTTGCTTTACGAACATTTTCGTTATATGGCAAGAAACCATCAATAGCTTCTTTTTGAAGCCCGTTAGTAATTACAATTTTTTGACCACTAATTTTTTCATTAATATAGCCATTTAATTTTCCAACTTCTTTTTGTTGTATATCAACATACTTACGTGTTTTAGAAATTAAAATGACCGCAAGAAGTAACGCGATAGGCGTTGAAGCAATCGTAACCCAGGCAAGCTGAACATTCTGTTGAAACATCATAATGATAATCCCAATCATTAGAGCAATATTACTCATAATTTGTCCTAAGGCTTGATTCATTGCGTTCGAAATATTATCCAAATCACTTGTAAAACGACTTAAAATATCCCCATCTTTATGTGAATCAAAGAATCGAATTGTCATTTTTTGTAATTTTCCAAATAGCCCTTTTCGCATTCTATTTGTCGAGTTTCCTGTAATGAACGTGACAATAATATTTGAGAAAAACATTGCTACAATTGAAAAAATATAAAATAAGAATAACATCCACAATGAGCTAACAAAATTTCCTTTATCACTCACTCCTTTTGTTAAACCAATTACGTAGTCTGCCAATGCCGTAATTGCTTTTCCCATATACACAGGTGCTTTTACCTGGAAGTATGTCGATGCAATAATTGCAACAGTCATAACTGTAAAACCTAATTTATAGCTTTTCAAGTAGTGGAAGAAGAATGCCATCGATCTATTCATATCTTTCATTAGACAGTCTCCTTTCCTTTTTGAGTGTTATAAATTTCTTGATAAATTTGACTATTTTCAACGAGATCTTTATGTGTCCCCTCGCCAACTAATTTACCGTCATCCATAACAAAAATACGATCCGCATTAATCACAGATGAGATTTTTTCGGCAATAACAAATGTTGTTGTCTCTTTCAATTCATTATTTAATGCTTTTTGGACTAATTTTTCTGATTGAGCATCAAGTGCTGATGTTGAATCATCTAAAATTAAGATTTTAGGTTTACCAATAACACCACGCGTAATTGATAAACGTTGTTTTTGACCACCTGAGAAGTTAGCTGAACGTTCTTCAACCTCTGCATCATAACGTTCTGGTAATCGATTAATAAATTCTGATGCCTGAGCGATTTGACTGGCCATATCCATATCTTTCTCGTTGGCATCTTCTTTACCTTGACGTAAGTTGTCTGCGATTGTGCCAGAAAATAGGATAGCCTTTTGTAAAACAAATGCTACTGTTTTACGAAGCGATTTTTCATTAACATCCTTTAAATTCTCACCACCAACTTTGATCATTCCTTCTTGGGGATCAAATAATCGTGGAATCATTTGGGCTAAAGTTGATTTACCTGAACCAGTTGCACCAACAATTCCTATCATTTCTCCAGGTTTAACATCAAAACTAACATGTTTAAGTGTTGGTTTATCATCGCCTTCATATGAGAATGAGACATCTTCAAAACTAACAGATCCCGATAAATCTTCCTCTGGAACATCTTGGTAATAAATATCTGGTTCTTCATCTAAAATTTCGCGTAGTCGTTTAATTGAAACCATTGCACGAGCACTAAACGTCATCATCATTCCACCAATAATAATGGCAAACATGATTTGCATTAAATAATTAACAAACGAAGTAATAGCTGTAACTGTACTTGGATCTGCTTTAGCTAAATCACCTACAAAATAAATTGCGGCAACGACAGCCATATTTCCAATTAATGTAAATGCTGGAATTAAAACAGCAAATAGAGTTCCAACATAGATATTTTGTGCATTTAAATCATCTGAAACCTTATCGAAACGTTTTTCTTCATTTTTTTCTTGATTAAATGACTTAACAACACGCACACCCATCAAGTTTTCTTTGGCTAACTCATTTACTCGATCAATTAAGCCTTGCATTAACCCAAAATGGCGTCCCATGCGACCGAAAGTTAACATTGAAATACCTAACACGCAGACAATTAAAATAACAATAATCCACCATAAATCCGCAATTGTATTCATAGCTAAAATGAATGCACCGATAAATAAAATGGGCACTCGAATTAATGTCTGTAAAATTGTCATAATTAACGTTTGAATTTGGGTAATATCATTGGTTAAACGAACCACAATATTCCCTGCTTGGAATCGTTCAATATTACTGAAAGAAAATGTTTGAATCTTTCTAAAAGCAGTTTCACGAATATCTGCACTCATTGATTGTGCTACTTTTGCTGATAGAATTGTATTCACAACACCTGCCAACAATCCAATAACAGCAACTCCAATCAAGTACAAACCAAGTGTCGTGATTTTATCACCCTGGTCCTTTAAAATAGCATCAATTACTTTTTGTAACAATTTAGGTTGCCACAATGTTGAAATTGCCATGATAACCACCATGACGACTGCCCAAAAAATATCTACCCGATACTTTTTAGCATGTTTTAATAAAATATCCACTTTTTTCCCCCTCAATTCTGTCCAGTTCCATGTTTTTTTATACAAAAAAACTAATATCAGTTACTAAACTTAGCAAAAATAACGCTTAATTGCAATCATTTTGACTAATTATATTCTATTTAGTCAGTTAAAATTTACAAAAAAAAACCAAGATTAAATATCTTGGTTTCAATATAATTATCTTATTCATTTTTAAGCGGGCGACGAGAATCGAACTCGCGACATCAGCTTGGGAAGCTGGAATTTTACCACTAAACTACGCCCGCAGAACGTTGATTAGTATAGCATATTTCCGTACTTTTGTCATAACTAATTAAGCATGTTTATTTTCAGCCTTTTGTTCAAAATCTAAACGTCTCAAATTTTGTACAGCCTTCATATATGAATAAATCAGTACAATACATGACCCACCCCAGGCTAATGGATTTGCAAAACAAGCTCCTGCATACCCAAAAGCACCAGCTAAAAAGATAGCTGCAAATGATCTCATCAGTAATTCTACAACTCCAGCAACTGTTGGTACGATGCTTTGTCCCAGTCCCTGTAACGTGTATCTAATGACAAACAGTACTGACAAAAGTAAGTAAAATGACCCATTAATATTAAAATAAACCTGCGATAATGCAACAACTTTTGGTGCATTATTTCCAACAAACAGTGTAACTAATTGTTGTCCAAATAAAATAACTAAAAGACTTGCAACGATACTGAATGTTCCAGACATTAATAGACACTTTTTTACACCATCTAAAACACGACCATATTTTTTTGCGCCATAATTTTGGGCAGTAAAAGTTGCCATCCCAATTCCAAATGACATCATTGGTTGTGTTGATAATTGATCAATCTTAGACGCTGCCGTGGTACTGGCAACTGCTGTCGTTCCTAAACCGTTTAAAGCTGACTGTAGCATAATTGCACCAATCGCAATTATTGAAGCTTGAAAGGCCATTGGTAGAGCCACATAAAGGTGTTGGTTAACATCTTTCATCGTGATTTCTCTAAAATGGTGTCGACCAATATGTAAGACGGGAATTTTTCGATAAATGTAAATTAAACAGAATACAACGGAACATGATTGCGCAATAATAGTTGCAATACCAGCGCCAGCAACTCCCCAATGAAATACCAAAATAAATAATAATTCTAAACCAACATTAATAATGCTGGCAAAAATTAAAAAGTATAATGGCGTGCGACTATCCCCTAGCGCCCTAATAATATTAGATAAAATATTAAATGCCATTGAAGCAAATATTCCACCAAAAATGATACTAATAAAAGTTTGTGCATCATCAAATATTTCTGGTGGTGTCTTCATAAGTGTTAAAATATCTTTTACAAAAAACAAACTAACCGCTGTTAAAATTACCGTTGCAATTAGACTAATCAAAAGTCCCACTGCAAAGCTTTTTCTAACACCACGATAATCTTTTGCCCCAAATCGTTGTGCCGTAATAATAGATAAACCTGCAGTTAACCCTTGTGCAAATCCAATAATCAAAAATTGAATACTCCCGGTCGAACCAACTGCAGCTAGTGCATCCACGCCTAAAGTTTGTCCAACAATCAACGTATCAGAAATACTATATAATTGTTGAAATAAATTACCAACCAATAATGGTATAGTAAACATAAAAATTAATTTTGCTGGATTACCCGATGTTAACGATCGCAAATAAGACCCTTCTTTTCTTTATATTTATTTAATTCCTTTTTCATTCAATAATAAAATAAATGCTTTTTTAAAGTTAGCCCTATCCTGGTTTGAAAAGGCGCTTGGACCCTTCGTACGTTGACCTGATTTCCTTGCCATTGCACTTAAATATCTTGAATCCAACATACTATCGATATTGGTATCTGTATATTCAAATCCTTTATGATGCATCACAATCACACCTTTTGGTAATAAAAGAGAAGCTAGTCCGTAATCTTGTGTAATCACAACATCTGATTTTTCAGCTAACTTTACAATTCTATAATCTGCCGCATCTGGACCTTGATCAACATAGCTAACCGAAACATTTTCAGGATACTTTTTAGTTGAGAAATGTGGCGTACTTGTAATTAGCAACACACTGATATTCCGTAGTTCGGCTTCAGCTATAACTTCATTTTTCACAGGAGACGCATCCCCATCAATAATAATTTTCAAATTAACCACTCTCATTCCTAGTAAAAAAACTTCCAAGGAATAACCTCTTGAAAGTTTTATTTAGCTTCTGGTTTTAATAATGCATTAATTGCTGGAATTTGACCTAAGCTATCTATCGCATTACTTGGCATAACAACTGTATTTGCGTCACTCTTGGCCAATTCTTTAAAAGCCTCAATATTTTGGCTAACAAAATAACCATTACCAACTTTATTTAATGATAAATTAACTGCATCTATTCGGTATGCTTCAGCATCGGCCGTCTTTTTAACTGCTTCAGCCTTTGCTTGGGCTGAATTAACCCATGCATCATTATCAGCTTTATTTTTTAGTGCAACTGATTTACTGTAACCTTCTGCTTCAGCAACAGTAGCATCACGATTTCTAGCGGCTTTCAATAACTTATTCATTGAATCTTGAATTTCAACTGAAGGTTTTACTGTATCAATATTAATTCGATCAACATTTAATCCATAACCAGCTGTCACATTAGAAATTTCGCCAAACAAACCGCGATTAATTTCTTGCGTTCCATTCAAAACTTCATCTAACATTTTATTACCAATGATGCCACGCAAAGAGGCACGTGTATCTTGAATCATACTACGAACAGAGTCTTCATTTTTAAACACAAAATCTTGGATGTCAGTAACGTGATACTTCAATGAAATTTTAACTTCAATTTCAGCATTATCTTTTGTAATCACAACTTGTTTATCAAGATCTAAAGGTTGTTGTGCCGTACTAACACGAATTACTGAAGAAATAAATGGTTTAATAAAATGTAAGCCTGGAGCTAATGTTGTTTCATATTTTCCTAAAGTTATAACAACACCTTGATGCGGTTGTCTAATAATTCGGATAGTTGCTGGTAAAATCATGACCAATAATATAACAATAATAATAACGACTAAAAGTCCCAACATAATAATTTAACCACCTTTATATTTTTTTAACGTCTAACCCTTCAACATGTGTTTTAATGATTCGAACAACATCTCCACTTACTAATGTTTCATCACTAAAATAATGATAGTAGATACCAAAAAACTCGACCGTGCCATGAATATTTTTACTGTCAATTGTAAATTCCCGGTTAAGCAACCGCTCGTCAATAATTGATTTTCTATCCATATGAAAGCACCTCCATTTGTCATCTTTAAACGTATCTCATTTACGTCATAAAATCAATCAATTTCATTATCAAAAGTAAAATCATTTCGATCTAAAATAGTCACTTTTTCAATATGCTTTTCAATCTGTTTACTTTCAGGCGGTAATTGTAAATAATCACCATATAAACGGCTTAAAATTGCATCATATGCCCTTAAAATAGTTACCGTAAGGTTCTCAAAAGGAACTTGAATCACGGCTGCTAATTCCTTTTCTGATAGTAATTCTTTTTCATATGAGTATTGTGAAGCTAAATTTTTATATTCTGAAATGGTGTCATCTTGATTATAGGTTCTTACTAGTTCGTCTCTTTTTTCTTTATACTCTTTGGTTTTACGACTTTGATCAGGTTGTAATTTTCTAATCTTTGCGTTAATTTCAGTATCCATTAAACGATAATTGCTCAATAAAAGAATTTTCGCGTTAAGATATCGATATTTTGATTGTTGAATAGATCGTTCGACATCACCTGTTGGGACTTTATCAAAAGGAAAAATATCTACAAAAACACCTTTTCTAGCGTCATTAATATTTCTTTTCTCTTCAACATGAATAGATTCATCAAGTAGTTTTGCATATCCAAATGCATAGTTTGGATCACTTTGATCAGTTTGTAGAAAATAATAAGGCTGGCTAATCTCTTGGGGAGCGATTTGTAAGAATCGATCGTAGTCATCCCTTACCATTCCAATATCGACATCATCATCCCATGGAATAAACCCTTGATGTCTGACCGCACCTAATAAACTGCCACCAATCATAAAATACTTTATATTATTTTTTTGACAAATTTCAACGACTTCCCGGATTAAATCTAATTCTACCTTGTGTAATTCTTCAATTTTCATTTTTACCACCTTAAATCGTCTTATTCTTTCTTCAATTGTACCAAATTTAACTCTGAATACGAAAATTATTTAATTTTTATTAAGCTAATCCTTTTTCATTACTTTATTTCTTTGGCTCATGATATGCTTTAATTATTAAATAAAAGGGGTGCCTAAATGCAAGAAACCATAATTGACTTAATCGGCCAACATGGCTATCTAGGTGTTGCGTTACTGATCACCATTGAAAACATTTTCCCACCAATTCCTTCTGAAATCATTTTAACATTTGCAGGTTTTATGACGCTCTCAAGTTCTCTTACACCAATTGGTTTAATTATTTCTGCCACTATTGGGGCGACTATCGGGGCTTTAATCTTATATTCGATCGGTCGCTTTTTAAGTACAGAACGTTTAAATCAATTTTTCGCCAGTAAGTATGGTTCTTGGCTTGGTCTAAAACCTATCCATATTGAAAAAGCGACTGAATTTTTTGTAAAATATGAAAATCGTGCTATTTTCATAGGCCGTTTTGTTCCCATTGTTCGAAGTTTAATTTCTATTCCCGCTGGAATTACGAAATGTAAATTACGTTTTTTTATTCCATTAACCTTTTTTGGAACATTAATTTGGAATACTGTCCTCATTTATCTTGGGGCATTTGCTGGGAATGCTTGGGCGGAAGTTGCAGCAACAGTTGATATTTTTGCTACAGTAGTTGGTATCATCTTATTAATCGTTTCGTTCTTCGGAATCTACAAACTAATTAATTTAAATAGGAACAAAAAAAACGATTAAATTCAATTATGAATTTAATCGTTTTTTACTACTTTTATTTCTCAAAAAGTAGGATTAATCTTCCGCAACATCGATAGCTTCTAATAGAATATTCAGTTCAGAACATTCTCTTTCAAGCGATTTTTCCTCTTGGAAAAAGCTATCTCGAATTGATGATTGTTGTCTGTTTCCAATGTTACTTCTAAGATCAGCAAGTTTTTGCATCGCTGCTTGATACTCACTCATAATATCAAGTTTACACCTACTCATTAAGTTACGCCTCCGAATGATGACAACAACTTGTTGTCAGTAATAATAATTTATAATGTCTAATTTAACACTTTTTTAATAACTTGTTAACCCTTTAAATATTACCGTTATGTTACAAAATAAAAAAGACATCACAATGTGATATCCCTCTTATTTTAAGCTACTATTTTAAATGGTTATTTTTACATTAATGATTGAACATCGCGTGCAATAACTAATTCTTCATCAGTAGGTATCGCAAAAATCTTAACGGCAGACTCTGGCGTGCTAAGCATAACCTGTTCACCCATTTTTTCGTTATTTTCAGCATCAAAGCCAACACCTAAATATGCTAAATGTTCAATAACGCGACGACGTACAATCCGATCATTCTCACCAAGACCAGCAGTGAAAATAATACCATCAACCCCTTGCATTTCTGCAATGTATTGACCAATATATTTAATAATATTTTGAACATAGATTTTAACAGCTAAATCAGCACGAGGATTTTTTCCTAATTGAGCTTTAACATCACGCATATCAGGAGAAATCCCTGAAATACCAACTAGCCCAGATTCACGATTCAAAATATTAATCATTTCATCTATATCAGTAATTTTTAATTGTCTCATCATGTAAGCAACTAACGATACATCTACATCACCTGAACGTGTTGCCATGGTAATTCCAGCAAGTGGTGTAAAGCCCATTGATGTATCAATTGATTTACCACCAACTGTAGCTGTAATTGATGCTCCTGCACCTAAATGTAATGTAATTAATTTTAACTCTTTAGGGTCTTTATCAATTAGTTTTTCGGCTTCTGAGACGACATAACGAACGCTTGTCCCATGAGCACCATAACGTCTTGCGGCATATTTTTCATACCATTCATAAGGTACACTGTACATGTAACTTTCTTCTGGCATCGTCTGATGGAAGGCTGTATCAAATACAGCGACACTTACTGCATCTGGTAAGATTTCTTCAAATGCCTGGATACCTAAAAGATTAGCTGGATTATGTAATGGTGCTAATTCAGATAATTCATTAATTTTTGCAATTGTATCGGCATTTACTAATGTTGATTTTTTGAAATATTCACCACCAGCAACAACGCGATGTCCAACACCGGAAATTTCATTAAAATCAGCAATAATATCCAATTGAAGCAATAATTTAAGTAATAACTGTACACCTACTGAATGATTGTCGATATCTAATACATCTTCATATTTTTTTCCGTTACCATATTTAATCGTTAAAATTGAGTCTTTAAGTCCAATTCTTTCAATCAATCCTTTAGCAATAACAGTTTCCTCTGGCATGCTAAATAATTGGAATTTTAAACTTGAACTACCTGCGTTAATTGCAATAATTTTTGTCATATTCTTCCTCCAATAATGATTTCATTTGGTATTAATTTAATCCTTAAAAAACAATTATTTTTTTAAGTAGTATATTAAACTAATATACTACTTATAGAAAACGCATACAACACTTTCAAGCAAAAAATGGTACACAGAATTTTATTTTCTGTCTACCATTATTTTTTGCCCGAATTCTTTCATTAAACTAAGCAGTAGAACTGCCTTATCTTCACCTAAAACATTTACCCAAGTATCAAACCGTTTCTTAATTGACTCAGTCACAACTCGTTCTACTTTTGCACCCTGATCAGACAAGCGTAGGTTTATTCTTCTTCTATCAACTGTGTCTTGTTCTTGATAGATGTATCTTAATTGTTTTAGTACGTTTAATTGGCGTGCAATTGCACTCCTTGAAACATTTCTTTTTTTAGCGATATCAACCATGCTTATATCTTCAGTGCTATGGATATCTTTTAAAATCAAGAATTGTTCAAAAGATAAATTAAACTCACTAGTAGGTTGTGAAATGAATCCTTCCACATTCTTAAAAGTTCCTAAATACATACTAATATAGTCATCCATTAACTTAGTTGTTGTCATTGCTAATTCTCCTCTGCATGTTCTACCTACAGTTAAATTTAGCATAAAACGCGGTTAATTACTATATCTAATCAACTGTATCTCTATTTTTCTTTTTCAGTTGATACCGTTAATTGTTTACGATTTACAAACGTCCAAACCACACCCAGTACTACGGCTGTAACAAGTAATGCAAGCACTGAACCAATCATACCAGAACCTTGGCTATTAATTGCATATGTGAAGCCATTTAATACATGTGTAACAGGTAAGAACTCTGCAAATACTTGATAAGCATTTGATAACATCGTATTTGGAATAACTTGTCCTGTAATCACTAATTGTACGAGTAGTAATGCTAAAGATAAGAGAATACCCATTGTTCCAAGGAGTTCGTCAATTACCACACATAAAAGAGTAAAGATTATTCCCGATAAGAACGTAAAGATTACGAAACTAATTGGATGTTCAATTGTTACACTAAAGAATAATGTTAATAAGAGAACTCCTGCTGTTTGAATAACAGAAATAAATAACATTAGGAAAAGGTTCTGTAACCAGTTTTGTGATAATTCATTCTTCTTACGGTATCTGAATAAAATTAATTGAGTTACAATTGCACCGACAAATAATGATAAAACAATCACTAATGGGGCAAATGTATTTTTCAAAGTTTTAGCGAGATTGTCACTTTCAGTTTCTGTTTTAACAGGTTCAACGAATTGAGCCACATTTTTTGGAGATGAATTGATATTACCAACCTGTGATGCTCCTGCTGCTAATTTAGTATTTAATAATGTTACACCATCATTAGCTGTATCCAATCCTGATGTTACTTGTTTAGACCCATCAGCTAATTTTTGTGAGCCATCAACTAATTGAGGACTAGCAGCTGCCAATTGTGTATCACCATCTGTTAATTGTGTACTTGCCGCTTTTAATTTCGAACTTCCATCTGTCAATTGTGTACTAGCAGTTGTCAATTGTGTACCACCACTAACAAGCTTATCAGATCCTGCTTTCAATTGTGTACCACCTGAAACTAACGTTTGTGTTCCTGCCTCAAGTTGTCCACCTGCTGTAACAAGTTTTTGCGATCCTGCTCTTAAAGCAGTAACACCTGTTATTAAAGTTGGTACATTACTATTTAATTGATTAATACCATCAGTTACTTGTCCTGTTCCTGCTGTATATCCTAAGATACCAGCTGACAATTTGTTAATACTACCTGTCATGATTGAATTCTTAATTGTTGCATTAATTGTTTTTTCACTTGTAACATCAACACCAGCACCATTAACACTAGCATTTAATTTACCAGCAACTTGTGCATTAGCATTTGATGCTATCACTAATGAATCAATTTGATCACTCAAGTCTTTTGTATCACCTAAAAGACCAATCATTGAATCGCTCGTCAAGGTATCAGTATTACTCAATAATGCAGTTGCTTGTGTCGAAATTTTAGCAAATTTTTCCAACATGGCTTTAAGATCTACATCACCCATTGTTGATTTAAATTCAGCCATTAAGCCACCTACATCACTCATCACTGCCTCTAACATCGCTTTTGTATCTGTTAAATTTTTACTTACCCCAGTTATATTTGTACCAACAGTTGTTATTGCTGTATCTGTTTTTGTGATTTGTTGTAAAACAGTGTCTTTTTCTTTTTGGCTCATTGTTGTTGAGTCATTAATCATCGTACGAACCTTCTTGTTAGAAGTCGATGCCTGACCTTTAGCTAATGTCAAACTAAACATCTTTTGTGTTGTATCTGAATTAATTGCATTCATTTGAGTTTGAACAGTTGTTAATTTATCCCCTGCCGCCATCAATTTTGTTACTAATCCAGGTAATGCTTGTAATGTTTCAATTGATCCTGAAATTTCTTCAAGTTCAGCTTTTAATTCTTTTGATCCTTGCTTTGTATCTTTAATTTGTTGAATTATTTCAGGAATATGATTAATAATTTCGCTACGAGATTTTAATCTTGTTTGAATTTGAGTTACACCAGTTTTAATACCAGTTGAATATGCTGTTAAACCTGCTACCGCCATCGGTAACGATTGGCTACCTGACATACTTGCAGCTAATGTTTTCGCACCATTATTTAAATCATTCGAGTTCGAATTTAATGTAGTTGCACCAGTTGCTAACGTGCCTACACCAGCTGCTAATGTAGATCCGCCAGTTTGCAACGTAGAAAGTCCCGCATCTAATGTTTTATTCCCATCAACATATTGAGTCACACCATTTGATAAGGTTGGTGCACTAGCAACAAGTGTATTAATTCCTGAGGCTAATTGATTATTACCATTCACCAGTGTACCTACACCAGTTGTATAGGTATTTACACCATCAGCTAAAGTATCAACCCCAGTTGTATAAGTATTTAATCCTGTTTTTAATGTCTGATTACCTTTATCAAAGGTCACCATACTTGTTGCCAATGTATTTAAATTTCTAGTAACTTCTTTACTACCATTTTTTAATTTAACGGTTCCTTTATTTAACGTTTTTACACCAGTTGAGGCTTCTTTAACACCTGAACCTAATTGTTTAACGGAACCAAGTAATGCAGAATCATACGCTTTTTGGATATTAGTTAAAACTTGTGATTTCAATTGTTCTGCAACCTGTTTTGTAATCAATTGCGAAACATAGTTATTTGTATCTGATTGTTTTGTTTTTAACAAACTCACTTTTGGCGTTTCATCAAGTGCAGTTGTTGCGTTTTTTGAAAAATTACTTGGCAATGTAACTGACATTGTATAATCGCCTGAATCTAAATGTTTTTTCGCAGTTTCTGCGCTAACAAACTCCCATTTGGCTTGTTTATTGGTTTTAAGAATTTTAGTAACTTCCTTACCAACGTCAATTGATTTTCCATTAAATGATGCTTCTTCATCGTTATTTATAATAGCTACTTTTAAATTTCCTGTGTCCATTTGTTGCTTACTTGAAACTAACTTATAGGTTCCATATGCAATTAAACTTGGAATTAAACATGCAATTGCGATATACGCAACTGACCTCTTATTCTTTGACATAAATTCTTTGAACAAAATTATCCACCCTCTCTTTTTAGTTAATGGCATTAACGATTATTCGTTCCGTTAACCTCATTAACGATATTATGACTATATGTGTTTTTGATTCTTTTGTCAAATAATTTTCTAAAAAAATATCCCCACTGTCATCTAATCAACAGTGGAGATATCATTAAAATTCAATTTTTGATTAAATAGTAATACATGAATTGACCAGGAGCAATTAGGATTAACCCTGCAAATTGCATGACATAAATTAATAAGCGCGTTAAATTTTCAGTTGATACTTTACGTGTATTCATTTCTTGTCTAGAGTGTGGTTCCTCTACCTCGTCAATTTTAACTTTTTGCACTAATTTTTTATTTAATCCATTTAACTCGAGATTATATGGATAAAAAGTTAAAAAATTCAAAATTAAATAATAATTAATTAATAACCGCCAATTAGATGGACCTATCAAATTTCCAATTGCTAAAAGAATAATTAAAGACGCTAATCCCTTTAACAAGGAAATTGAATAATATTTAAATCGTTTCACAATAACCCTCCAGGAATTTCGCTTAATTTTAGAATATCATAGTTACTTAAAAACATTGATGCTCAGTAAGAATCTTTACTATTTATTAACCATTAATTTAAAAAATCTGTTTTACCATGCTAAACTACTTTTTATAAAGTTAGTCATCTGGATGGCACCACTACACATACGAAATTCTCTCTAAGATCAGCTAACATGTCACAACATTTATTCATTTAAAAAAAATAAGCCTTTCCCAAATATTAAGTTCCTCAAAAATTAGGTTACTTATACCTAACTTTTGTGAATTCTTTAATTTAAGATATAGACTTTTAATGCAACATTAATTATCTAATAATAACAGCTTATTGACTCTTATTCTTGAACGATTCACAGCAATCATTGTTACAACATAAAGTGTTACAAAATAACTCGTTTCTATTGTTGTTCCAATAAAAGCGCAAACGAGAGCTAAAAAGAACATTCCATTGCCAAGGACTTGCCATTTTCGTTTCTCAATTGCGTAGTCTGCTAATATTTTAGTCTCTTCAGGACCTAGTGAGTCCACAGTTCTAACATTAGCTTGACGCACTTTAGTTAATTGTAGAGACAACTTAACATTATAAATAATCAAAATTGCCATAACTAAATATAAACCTATTTCCACCAGTACCCCTTCTCTCTTTTAATCTAATATGACTATTTTTTAATTCATTTTTACTTTATACTGAGTTAGTCCTATAAATAATAAAAGAGTTGCTAAATTACGCAACCCTCTTTATTATTTAACAACTAAGACATCACAAGGTGCTAAACGAGTAACGTAATTTGTAACTGCACCCATTAACATTCTTTCCACTGCCTTCAAGCCAGATTGACCCATGATAATTAAATCTGAATGATGATCTTCAATAAAATCTTTGGCAATTACTGTTTTAGGACTACCAAAACGAATATGAATATCAACATCTGTAAACCCATTTTTTACAATATCTTCTTTTAATTCATTCATATATGCTTCTGTATCTTCAAAAGTCTGATAGACGATTGAACCGCCCCCATCCATCATTCCTGAAAAACTTACAGAAAATTGACGCGTATCAATTACGTTTAAAATATCTAAATGTGCATGGTTTGCTTTAGCACTTTCTACTGCACGCTTTAATGCTTTTTCAGCTGAATCTGATCCATCAACTGGGACTAAAATATTTTTATATTCTTGTTCCATATTTGCCACCCCATATCTTTTATTTGTAGTTACAGTATATCATTAAAATTGTATTAGATGTTAGCGTTTTACCTACAAAATTTGAAATAAAGAAGGTTTTCAGTATGTTATTAAAAAGGATTTCTATTTTTAGTGCCCCCTACGTGGTTCGAGAGTTAACCGAAAAAGATCTAACTCAAATGTTAGAATTAGAAAAAAGTCAATCTACTTACCTAAAACTCCAAGGTAAACAAGATTTAGCCATTGAAGAAATAAAATCTGATTTAACTTCGATCCCGTTGTCAGTTAAAAGTGATCAAAAATGGACACTGGGCTTCTTCAAAGCAGATAAATTAGTAGCTATGATTGATTTTTTAACAGATTATCCTGAAGTTCAATCCGTTTGGATTGGTCTATTATTAGTTTCGAAAAACGAAGAACAACAAGGTATCGCGACACATTTATTAAAAGCCCTGCTTAAATCTTTTAAATCTGAACAGTTTACCAATGTACAAACGCTGAAATACGAACAAGAAGAAGTAAATCAAAAATTATTGGAAAAATTTAATTTCACTGATAAACAATCGCTAATCTTAAAAAGCCCTGATGGAGTCGACATCCCTGCAATACTTTCAAAATTAGATTTATAAAGCAAAATTATTATCTAATTCTCTTAATAACATTTTTATCTTTTTTCATTTCCTATGATTTTAGTCATCTAGGTGTTATGATTAATATAGTAAGAAACTGGAGGAAGAAAACATATGAGCAAAAATTTATTAGCAGATCTTGAGAAAAACTTCATCACAAGCGATGAAACTTCTAAAACATTTAAGGTTCCAAGCAAAAAGGAAGATCTAACAATAAAGATTGACAATGATATTTTTGAAAAAGTTTCTAAAGATGACGAAAAATTAGAACGTTTAATCAAAAATTTACTTAAATTCAGTTCAAAGAGTAAGGCTAAAGAATTAATTTCAATTAATAAACGTAACTACCGTATCTTCATGTAACCTACAAAACTAGCCTAGTTGAGACTAACTCTTGAGGCTAGTTTTTTTAATCCTTGTCAATCTAGCATTTTTATCTTAAACTATTACTCAAGGAGTGATTTATATGTTCTTAACAACCGGAGATGTTAACCGTTCTTATGCTATTAAAGGCATCGTTAATGCGACAGCCAAGATTGTACTAGAAGCCGATGAAATTGATCGTGTAGATGATTTTGATACCTTATATGATCGTGTCCAAGCAGAACTAGCAGAACGCGCAATTAATAAAGGTGGCGACGGGATTATTAACGTTCATTTCGAACCACAAACTGTTCGTGTAACGATTGCCCCAAGATTCTTAGTTTTACATGGCTACGGTACTGTTATTGAGTTTTCAAAGTAATTTATTTTGCGCTTGTGGCGGAACTGGCAGACGCGCAGCGTTCAGATCGCTGTTTGGGTTTCCAAGTGCAGGTTCGATTCCTGTCAGGCGCATTGTTATCATTGATATACCATCGTTTAACCAACTTTTATGTGGTTTTTGTGTGGTTAACATCTAATTTACCGTATATATTGATCCAATTCGTATTTATTTACGAGTTGGATTTTTTAATTAATAAAATGAATATGTTTCATATACTATTTAAAAAGGAGAAAAAATACTATGACTTATTTACAATCTTTCGTTGCGACTTTACCAGCCATTTTTGCTGCCTCCGCCGCAATATTTAGTGCTATTTCTTTCTCACAACAGCAATAAAATAAGTAAGCGTCAAGAACAATATGAAAGGCAAAAAAATATTATTCAAATATCATCGCGTATTACGGCATCTGCTAGTTCTTACTCTACTGAAACAGGGATACCTCAGGTAACCATTACAAACTATTCAAATTATGTTATTCATGATGTTATCATCATTCCTACTATGAATGAAAGTTCTGTCGTGTTACCTGATTTTAAGCAGTTTTTTAAAAACCACAATGATTTTGGTACCCCTAGGATTCTCGCCTTAGCAAGTGAACCAATAACGATGAGCTATCCGTTACCTGATATGGGCATGTCTAGGCACTGTGTATATTGTATCGTCTATACAGACCCGTTCGGTAATTATATATATACAGACAGGAAAGACCTACCTCATACAGACCCTGATATTTATACCAAGCTAATAAAATATGGTAGATCAATACCTGATTTAATACACTCTGTTTAACAAAAAAGCAAACTCCTTAATTATTAAAGAGTTTGCTTTTTAAATTATCTAATCAAATAAAAAATTGTAGAAATGTTCTTCTACAATTTTTTCTCACGTTAATTTATTTTTTTAATCTTTTATATATAAATAAATAGCCTAGTTCATAGATGATAAAAGCACTCACAATATAAATCTCATTCAAGCCAGTACTTTTTCTATAAGGTATGGCTACAACCATTACTATTAATATTATTACGTACGTAACAAGAATAAAATAATCTAAATGATGTCGTTCTAACCATTGGCGTGAAGGAAAGAAAACTGTTATTAATATCGCGATAATTGCCCAAAAAATAGGTTGTATTTGCATTAGTTCATCTCCTTACAGGTAAATAAAAACAATCGTATGTGCTGTCCAATAAGCAACTGTATCATTAAAATGTAAATGTTTAACTAATGCTTTTCTCATTCCAGTTTCTATCTTTCCTTCAAAAATATATTAAATAACGTTGATACACATTCATATCTACGCTTTATTTATGTAGTTGTTTAATGTCTAAGTTTTAAGACTAACTTATCGTAGTAATTATACTACATACTCAGTATAGACACTAAACTATTCAGTTTGTTGTCTACCTACTTTAGATAAAAAACAAGGGGATCAGAAATATATCTGAATACCTTGTTTTTTATCATACATTTATTCTTTATCTTTTAATTTTTTTTCTAAATTCAAAACTTTAACAATTGTTATGTTTAGTAATTCTTCCCTAATTTTAGTTATTTCATACGATAATTCAAGCAATTTATTTTTAATATTTAAAAAATATACAAATTGTACGATAAAGATTAAAAATAATACAAATAAAATAATAAATAAATTAGGCTCGCTCATTATTTATCTCCTCTAAATTCTTTTAATCTATCTTTTTCTTTCTCAATCTTTTTATTACCATTATTTATTGACTTTTTTATCCTTACTATAGAAAGAGTAAGATATAAATTCATCATAAACACAAATAATAACACCGTTAGCATTGCTGGAATTGCCATCTATATTATCTCCTATATTCTTTATTCTTGTGGCAATGTATCAACCAAAAGTCCAAAAGCAGCAACTGCTGGAGCTGCTACTAATAATTCTGGTATAGAAGCAACAAACGCTACAGCCATGATAACCGCTGACCAATAACAATCCATGCTCCGACAATTTCCAATCCACTAACTATATCATAAACATAATTATACGAAACTTCGGGATATATGGGACTAACCACTGGTTGCTTATAATAAATTTCAATCGTATCTGATATTTTATTACTTTCATCACCCTCTGTATATGATTCATTATACGTTATCTTCATACCAATTTGCCAAGGTTCTTCTGCCCTTGTTGCAACTCCCATTATTAACATCCCGTTTTGGAGATTACCCGCAATACGATTAACTATTCCCATGGTATCTAAATAATTAATAACACCATATTTAATCTTCATTATATCAGCTATATCATTTTGAAAAGAACTCTCCATTTACCATTGTGAATGGTAAATGGAGAAGATGAATTTCCTGTCTCTACACTCCAACTATCTTTAACTGTAAGCCATGCATCTATCCCTGGAAGAACCGTAGGACCATATGTTTTTCCCATTTCAAATGTTATATCTTTAAAAGAATTTAACATTTGCACTGATTTAATAAATCGATGTGTCACCTTATTTACAGATATATCCTCCGATACATCAAAATTCTTACAGCCTAAATCCTTACCTGATGAAGAGACTTGATCAATATCAACTCCACCATGCGTATATTCAGTAAATTGATCAAAGTCCCAACCCTCAGGCATTGGGAACCCTAAGTTTCCACTCCATCCCGTTGACATATTTGAAACATAGAAATTATTTATTTTGTTTCTTTTAGCGTGTAAACATATGTTTCTCGTTCCATAAATACCATCGCTAGGTAGAATACCAAAATAAGCTGTATAATTTTTATTTAAATTTCGTTGCATTGAACGAATATTTTAATCGCCACCCTCGAGTATCTCTTTTTGATTTGTTTTCATCCTCTATTTATTAATTTTCTTTATAATCAACTCTTTGAAATTAGCAGAACTGATATTAACATATAGGTAACATAAGGTTCTTTTTTTCAAATTAAAATCAATCTTTATGATAAACATTTGTAAATATTGAAATAATTATTAGTAGTATTCCAAATATAATCGTTATAAGTATAGCTTGCAAAAAATCAGAACTAATTCCTAGTGACGAGAACAAAATAGAGTTATTTCCTATCCTGATATTTTTAATACTTTCATAGCGTGCAATAGCTGCGATTTGATAACCAGGCCACAATTTTAAAGTATGCTGCATAAAAGCTGGAAGATCCCCATAAACAATATAAGTTCCTGAAAGAAAACCGGACATAGTACCAACAATTGCTGACAATGATGAAAAACTAGACGTAGTATTTAAAAAATCTGTCACCAATGAAAACAGTAAACTTGAAAATACAATTAGTAAAACATTAAATAGAAATACTACAAAAAATGTTACATTATAAGCATTATAATGATAAGTTAGAGATAGATACGCATAACATATTAATGAGAAAATAAATGTCGACACAATACCTTCCATGACTGACGTCAAAGTATACAATTGATTAATTGTACTACTTTTTATTTGACTGTTAACAATAAAATCATCTAATCTCTTATTCTTTTTATCTTCCAGTTTTTGACCAAATGCGATTAGTGTACTAGTCATTGAGACAATAGAAATCAACCCAGAAATCATCCATGTATCAATAAACTGTTCACTATGATTAATTCCAGCCAAAGAATCGACTAAATTAGAGCGAAGAAAAAATATATAAATTACAAGACTTATAACCATACCTAAAAATGAAAAAAAGATACCAACTTTATCTTTTATGAAAATTAGAATGTTTCTTTGAATAAACTGTTTATTCATCCTTAAATTCCTTCCTCCATATTTTTAAATAAGTCAGTATAGGTTGCCTTTCTTATTTCAAAGTTTTCATTTATCAAATGATTATCTTCAATAAATCTCACTGCTTCTGCAGACGTATTAAAATACCTATCATCTTCAGTTTTATTCAAAATTAATTTAACTTTTGAAATTTTATTCATAAATGTAACCATTTCTCCAAAATATTTAACAGTTCCATTTGATACGAAAATAATTTTATTGGCATTTTCTAATTCGCTTAATAGATGAGTAGTAAATAACACACCACAATTATTCTCTTTTAAATACTCATCAAGATCATTCCAAATTAATTGACGTATATCAACATCAATTCCAGCTGACATTTCATCTAATAGTAAGCAATTCGGCTCTACAGCAATCGCTCTTAAATAATTAACAATACGTTTCTGCCCACCAGATAAGCTAGAATACTTTAAGGACTCATTGATGTTCAAGTTTTTCATTTTTTCCTGAATACTTTTTATTTTTTCTTTATTTTTAATTCTGAAACGTAAGTTTTGAATAACGGTCAAATCATCATCAAGAACATTGTTTTGAAAAACAGTCGCTAATTTAACATTAGTTTTAATTATTTTCCCCGTTGATGGCATTAATAACTCCATCATAATATTCAGAATGGTTGTTTTTCCTGATCCATTTAAACCAACGAGAGCAATTTTATCTCCTTGATTGAGATAAAAAGAAACGTCTTTTAGAATACTTCCTCTTGATACATTATCTACTACTAACTTCATTTGACCACCTCATAAAAGTGACTATTTTTCATTCTATCCACGAACAAATTGAATATAATCTGATACATAGTAAACTAAAAACAAACTTTGAACCAGAATTATTATAACACCATGTTAATCGCTTACATAATATTTTGAAGTTTTAATTCAAATATTGTGACGAAGACTGAAAATACGCTTCTACTGATACCATACTGTTTACTAACTTACGTCTTCAATTTAGTTCCCATTAACTATGTTTAAACGGTTTAAATTTTGTATTAAAGTGGAAATTTAATCATAAAAATACCCCTAACGTTTTTCAACATTAGGGGTATAGGTTACATTATTTTTTACAAATGATTACATATTAACGATACTTTAAAGATGATAAATCTTTTAAAAAAAGCCATCCTAAATGTATATTAGTATCATACAAGTATATAAAATTAATTATTTACTTGATCAATTCGTATATTCCTTCAGCATATATGGCAGCAGCTTTCAGCACGTCATCTAAAGGAATAAATTCATTGGCCTGATGCATTGTATCAGGTACACCTGGGAACATTGCACCAAAAGCAACACCACGTTTTAGGAGACGACCATACGTCCCACCACCAACGACTAAACCTTCAGCTTTTTCGCCAGTTTGTTTCGTATAAACACCTAATAATGTTTTAACCAAAGGATCTTCTGGTGAAACGTAATGAGGTCCTTGTAACCTACCTGCTTCAATTACAACATTCATTTCATTTGTTACATTTTCAAGACCACGTTTAATATCTACTTCCGTCATACCTTTAGGGAAGCGGAAATTCAAGGCAATTTGTCCACCTTTATCAGCTTTAAATGTGAAAATTCCAGAATTCATCGTTAAATCGCCCATGATATCATCAGTGAAGGCAATACTAAAGTTGTTCATACGTGAATCTCTGTGTAAGTAATCAGCAGCCAAACGAAGATAGTTAGCAGCATCCCCACCAAAATTAAATTGGTTCAAGAATAATGCCAAGAAAGTTCCGGCATTTTCTCCATTTTTAGGTTCTTGTGCATGGGCTGCTTTTCCTACCATCGAGATAGTCACAATATCATTATTGCGTTCCATTTTACCTGTAACAATATTAGCAGCAATAAAATCGTTAAATACTTCTTCCATCTCAGCGCCGTCTTCTGTTTTAATAACAGCTTTAGCATCGCGAGGAACCATATTTTCACGGAGGCCAGCATCAAATTCAAGCAATTGATCCTTATCTCCATTTGATCCTTTAAAGTTTAAGAAGTAAGTAATATTTCCCTTTTCACCATTAATGATTGGGAAAAATGCATCTGGTGAAAATCCAAAATCAGGTTCAGGCATATTTTCAAGGTAATGAGTCATTCCTCTCCAACCACTTTCTTCATCCGTTCCAATAATAAATCGAACTTTTTTAGAAACTGGTAATCCTAATTCTTGAATGATTTTTAAACCATAATATGCAGCCATTCCTGGTCCTTTATCATCTGAGGCACCGCGAGCATAAATTCGACCATCTTTCACGACTGGTGTGAATGGATCAGTATCCCAACCGTTACCAGCAGGCATAACGTCAACGTGAGCTAAAATACCTAACGTTTCATCCCCCTCACCAAATTCGATATGTCCGGCTAAACCATCAAGGTTTAATGTTTCAAAACCATCACGCGTTCCAATTTCTAAGAATTTATCTAACCCAGCTTTAGGTCCTGGACCTAAAGGTGCTTCAGTTGTTGCAATTGATTCATCACGAACACTTTCAATTTTTAACATTGCAAATAAATCTTCTAATAAGGCGTCTTGACGCTTTTCAACTTCTGCTTTCCAATCTATACTCATTTGAATTCCTCCTAAAATATTAGTAAGCCCATTTTATCACAAAATTTTAATAATCGGTATTTAAAAGCGTATTCAGTTAGATATATTGATAGACCTTACTACTCAATAAAGGAACATCAAAAACAAATAAAATAATAAAAAATTGCTGGCTAGTTACGCCAACAATTTTCTATTTGATTGATTCAATTTCTTCATCTGTTAAAGCACGATAGCGGCCTAACGATAGCGTTGGTTCTAACTCTAAAGTAGCCATTTTTTTACGTTCAAGTCTGATAACTTTCATACCGATAGCTCCAAACATTCGTTTGATTTGATGATACTTACCTTCAGTAATCGTAATTAAAACTTCTGAGATATTTGAATCACTATTATAAGATTCAACAATTAATTTTGCAGGTTTAGTTTGCATCCCATCTTTTAATAGCAATCCGGTTTCAAATTTAATCACATCGTCAGTAGTCACTTGCCCATCAACTTTAGCAAAGTACACTTTATCGATATGATGTTTTGGTGACAACATCTGATGACCTAATTGTCCATCATTTGTAATAAGCAATAGTCCAGTTGTATCCTTATCCAACCGTCCAACTGGAAATAAATCATCCCGATAATCGACGCTATTGAACAAATCCATCACTGTCTTTTGTTTCCTATCTTTAGTTGCCGTTAACACACCTGCTGGTTTATTTAAAAGATAATAATAATATTTTTGATAGTGAATTACATCACCATCTACCTGAATAACCGATTTTGATGGACTAACCTGAAGTTTAATGCTAGTGATTAACTCGCCATCAACAATCACTTTCTTCTGTTTAATAATTTTTCGAACATCACTTCTTGTACCAAATTGCGTTTCCGTCAAAAATTTATCAATTCTCATTTTAAATTAAACCTCACTTAATTCTCAATCTACGGCGTAATCCAGCAACCCGTTCGCCCAATATTTTGTCGGCTAATCTTGTTTTTAAACTGAAGTAAATATATATGTAGCCACCTAATCCAGCGGCAGCAATAATTGTGATAATTGCACTAATTCGGCTGTCTATTGGTAAAAATAGATAAGCAATTTTTACTACTATAAATGCGGTAAAAAATGTTATTAGTGCATAAAGCATCATTTTATTTAATCTTGTTTGTATTAATTTTACATTTAAATGGAACATTTTGTGTAATGAGCGAATCATTAGCCATGAACTTACGCCCATCCCGATCCCTGTAGCTGCTAATGGCCCAAAGGCACCTAACCAAGCTACTAATGGATATTGAACAATTAATTTAACTACCACTCCAACGACAAAATATATAATTGCTTTTTTATTTTGATAAACACCTTGTAAAATAGCAGAAACAACTGTGAATAATCCTAAGAAGATTGATTCATACGCTGAAAATTGTAAAACATAGATTCCAACTGGATCATACCCATAGAAAACAACATATAGTGGGTGAGCAACAGCTGCCATCCCTAAGGCACAAGGTAACATTACGAAAAAGAACAATTGTAAGGTGTCAGAAGTTTGTTCACTCAAAGCCTTTTTATCATTTCTTGTATATGCCTCAGATAATAACGGAATAGCTGTAATAGACATGGCAGACGCAATAGAAATAATAATCATAACTAATTTATTAGCATTAAAACTAAATAATGCCCACAGTTCATTTTGAATCGTTCGTGAGTAGTTTGTAACATGGCTCATAATACCAAAGAAGGTATACTGATCAATCAATCCAAAAATCGTAATGGCAGCGCCAATAATAATAAAAGGAATAGATTCCCTGATAACTTCTTTAATAATTTGTTTGGTAGAAATTGTTAACTTATTATCACTATTGGCAACTAATCGATCCAATTCTGGTTTTCGACGATAAAAATACCATACTAAAACTAGCATTCCGCCTAAGGCCCCAATAAAAGCCGCAAAAGTTGACTGCGTTACACCTGTAATATAACTACCATGACTAATTTTCATGATGATAAAAGTTGCGGCAAGCATATAAATAACTCGAGCAATTTGTTCAAAGAACTGTGAAATTGCTGACGGAGCCATTTCCTGATAGCCTTGAAAAAAGCCTCGTATTAAACTCATCATAGGAATAATCAATAATGCCCAAGATAAGGATCTAAAGACTGGAATCACATTCTTATCACCACTTGTAATGTATGGTGCGATAATCCATAATATTACTGCACAGACTACACCCATAATCGCCATTAAAGCCATCCCATATTTAAATAGGCGTCTTCCAATACCATATTCATTTTGTGCATTGTAATGCGCAACCTGCTTAGCTACGGCTGAAGGAACACCAGCAACAGCAATCATTAAGAAGAAACTGTAAACGTTATAACCCATACTATAAAGTGCATTAGCTTGTAATCTATCTGGTCCCAACCACATATTCCATGGAATAATATAAATTGCCCCTAAAACTCTTGAAAAAATACTACCAGCAGTCATCCAAGCTGATCCTTGCAACATCTTTTGTTTAGCGTCATTTTGTTCAGAAGCTGCTTGGCCCTCTACTTCGATATCTTCATCCATTACTTTTGTACCCTACTTTCTGATCATACTTAATCTTACCATTTTATAGCTTTTAAAATTCAGTTGCAATTTATTTTTTGAATTTTAACCAAAAATAAATAGGAACCACAAAATATCGATAATTTTGTAGTCCCCGTTTACTTAAATTAAAGCTTTAATTTGCGACAATATTAACTAACTTACCAGGGACAGCAATTACTTTTCGAATTGTTTTACCTTCAAGTTCTTCTTTAATTTTGTCATCATTTAAAGCCATTTTTTCTAATTCATCTTTAGTTGCATCTTTTGAAACCACGCTATGTTGACGCACTTTACCATTTACTTGTAAGACAATTTCAACTGTATTTTCAACAAGTTTACTTTCATCAAATATTGGCCATGCAGCATAACTAATTGATTCCTTATTTCCTAACAACGACCAAACTTCTTCAGCCATGTGTGGCGCTATTGGTGCAATCAATTGAATAAATCCTTCAACTTGTTCTTTAGCTAACGATTTAACTTTAAAAGCTTCATTAACAAAAATCATCAATTGTGAAATAGCTGTATTAAAATGAAGTGCTTCGTAATCTTCAGTTACTTTTTTTACTGTTTGATTATAAATCTTATCAAGTTCACCATCATTTTTATCAACAATAGCTGCGCTAATTTGATTATCTTCATCCATAATTAAACGCCAAATACGTTCAATAAATTTATGCGAACCATTTAACCCATCTTCGCTCCAAGCAATTGAGGCATCTAATGGACCCATAAACATTTCATAAAGGCGCAAAGTATCCGCACCAAAACGTTCAACGATATCATCTGGATTAACCACGTTACCTTTAGACTTAGACATTTTTTCATGATTATCGCCCAAAATCATCCCTTGATTAACTAACTTTTGGAACGGCTCTTTAGTAGGTACAACGCCAATATCGTACAAGAATTTATGCCAGAACCTTGCGTATAGCAAATGTAACACAGCATGTTCTGCACCCCCAACATAAACGTCAACAGGTAACCATTCTTCTAACTTTTTATGGTCAGCAATTTCATTAGGGTTATGTGGATCAATAAAACGAACAAAGTACCATGAACTACCAGCCCATTGTGGCATCGTATTCGTTTCACGTTTACCTTTACGCCCATTTTCGTCGACAACATTAATCCAGTCAGTTAAGTTGGCTAATGGACTCTCACCTGTTCCAGAGGGTTTAATATCCGTTGCTTCAGGTAATTCAAGTGGTAACTGATCTACAGGGACTGTTGTTGTTTCGCCATCTTCCCAGTGAATAATAGGAATTGGTTCACCCCAATATCGTTGTCTTGAAAATAACCAATCACGTAATTTATAATTTGTTTTCTTTTCACCAATGTTATTATCTTCCATCCAAGCAATAGCTTTTTCGATAGCATCAGCTTTCACTAAGCCATTTAAAAAACCAGAATTAATATATTTACCAGGTTCAGTATTTGCTTCATCAGTTATTTCAGGTCCTTCTATAACGGGTAAAATATCCAATCCATATTTAGTTGCAAATTCGAAATCTCTTTCATCATGTGCAGGTACTGCCATAACAGCACCAGTTCCATACGATGCTAGAACATAATCAGCAATCCAAATTGGTAATTTTTTACCATTTACAGGATTTATTGCGTAAGAACCAGTAAATACCCCAGTTTTATCTTTAGCTAAATCAGTTCTCTCTAAATCTGACTTAACTTCTATTTCTTTTTGATAAGCCTTAACAGCATCCTTTTGAGAATCAATAGTAATTTTATCAATTATATCTAATTCTGGTGCGACAATAATATAAGAAACACCATAAATAGTTTCAGGACGTGTCGTAAAGACATCAATTTTTATATCATCATGTTGATCGACTTTAAAGTTAACGCTAGCACCAGTTGATTTTCCAATCCAATTTCTTTGTTGCTCTTTGATGCTATCTGGCCAATCTAAATCGTCTAAATCTGAAAGTAAGCGATCAGCATAAGCAGTAATTTTTAAGACCCATTGGCGCATTGGTTTTCTGACAATTGGGTACCCGCCACGTTCTGTTTTACCATCAATAACTTCTTCATTAGCAACAACAGTTCCTAAATCAGGACTCCAGTTAACGGCAACTTCATCTTCATACGCTAAACCTTTTTCATATAATTTTTCAAAAATCCATTGTGTCCATTTATAATAATCAGGATCAGTCGTATTTAACTCACGACTCCAATCATATGAAAGTCCCAAGGATTTAATTTGACGCCTAAAATTATCAGTATTCGTTTTAGTAAATGCTTTAGGGCTATGTCCAGTATCAAGTGCATACTGTTCAGCTGGAAGACCAAAGGCATCCCATCCCATTGGATGTAAGACATTAAATCCTTGCATTCTCTTCATTCGAGCCAAAATATCTGTAGCCGTGAAACCTTCTGGATGTCCAACATGAAGTCCTTGCCCGGATGGATACGGAAACATATCTAATGCATAATAATTTTTCTTTTCAGGATCTTCAGTCGTTTTAAATGTCTGATTTGCATCCCAAAATGCTTGCCATTTTTGTTCGATTTCTTTATGGTTATATGCCATGTGTATTACTTCCTTTCTGATTATATATACAAAAAAGTCCTATAGAAGATAAACTTCTATAGGACGAATTTTCCGCGGTACCACCTATTATTCCAGTATAAAATACTGACTCTTTTTCATAACGTGAAATAACGTTCGCACCTACTACCGTTCAGTGAGAAAACTCAAGGATGAGTTCAAATAACCAACTATGTATATTTCCACTCCCATATACTCGCTGAAATAGTTAGTTACTTTACTAGTTCCTCTTAATCGTTTTATATTATTTTTAGTGTAGCAAACGAACCCTGTTATTGCAAATAATCTTTAGTCTTTTTATCGAATAAATTAATAATAATTGCAAGAATTACAATAAAAATACCTGCTATATATATCCCATGAAGACCTTGATACAAAACTTCACGTAATTTTGGTATTAAATGTTGCGGTAGTTGGTTAGCCGTTTGCGGATTAATTAAAATATCCATCATGCTGTCCTTTGTTCCAGGTGTTTTTACTATTTCCTTATGCATTTGTGTATTAAATATGATCCCAAAGACTGAAATCATTAATGTTTGTCCTAATGTACGACTTAAAGTATTAAATGATGTAGCCACACCTACGTCAGCCTGTGGTACTAAACTCTGTGCAGTAACTGTCGTAGTTGTAATGGTAATCCCAAATCCAATCCCTAGTACAGCCGAAATGATAAAGAAAAGATAAAAAGGTGTATTTATAGGCAAAGTACCTAGTGCAATGGCACCCACTAAAATAAAAAATAGACTAATCGATAAAACTTTTTTTGGTGTCCAAGCTGCCATCATACTTCCAGCAAAAAAGGAACCAGCTATCCATAAGATGGAACTGGGTGTTACTGCAAATCCTGCCATTGATGCTTTTAATCCTAATATTCCTTGAGTCCATGTTGGTATATAAACTTCAAATCCAATTAAAAATCCAGATATTAATGCTGCTACTACATTTTGAATCACAAATGTTCTATTATTAAAAAGTTTCAATGAAATAATTGGATCTTCAACTCTTTTTTCCCATTGAATAAATAATAAAAGCGACATAATAAATATAAAGAAAGAAATTAAAACAATCAGGTCTATACCATCATCGCCCCAACGTTGAAAACTATATAAAATAGATAAAATACTAAGCATTAATAATATACTGCCTAAAAAATCTATTTTTGAACTCATAATTCTTCGCTTTTCTTTGAAAAAAATTTGTATCATTGCTATCGTCACTAACCCAATAGGTAAATTAATGAAAAATACCCAGTGCCAATTAAGATGATCAACAATGAAACCACCTAACAATGGTGCAACTATTGACGCTATACCCCAAGCAGATCCGTTTAATCCCATTATTTTAGCACGTTTGTCCACAGAATAAATATCAGCAATTATAGTAAATGACACTGGCATTATAGCACCCGCCCCGATACCTTGAATAGCCCGCGAAATAATTAATGTGGCCATACTATTAGAAAATCCACAGAGAGTTGAACCAACCAAAAATATGACAAGACCAAAAATAAATACTGGTTTACGTCCTAAAACATCTGCGAGCTTACCGTATATTGGTGTCATCATGGCATTAGTTAATAAATATATTGAAAAAACCCAATTCATTAATGAAACACCATGAAGTTCACCAACAATAGTTGGCATAGCTGTTGAAACAATTGTTCCTTCAACGGCTGTTAAAAATGTTGCTACAAATATAGCAATTGTAACTAATTTTACATTTGTTTTTGAATTCATAAAGTACCTCCTAAATAAAAAATGACTCTATTAAAATGATATTTAATAAAGTCATTTTTTATTTTAATTTAATTCGTTAAGTAAACTTTTAATCTTATCTGTTTTTTCCCAAGGTAAGTCAATATCTGTACGACCAAAATGACCATATGCTGCTGTCTGTTTATATATTGGGCGACGTAAGTCTAACATTTCAATAATTCCTGCAGGCCGTAAATCAAAAATTTTACGAACAGCTTGAACTAAATCCAATTCGTCATATTTAGATGTACCAAATGTATTAATATTAATTGATACAGGTTGAGCAACCCCAATTGCATACGCAAGTTGAACCTCAACCTGTGATGCAATTTTAGCTGCAACTATATTTTTTGCAATATAGCGAGCAGCATAACTAGCTGAACGATCAACTTTTGTTGCATCTTTACCGGAGAAAGCACCTCCACCATGATGTGCATATCCACCATATGTATCAACAATTATTTTTCTTCCAGTAAGTCCAGCATCACCCTTTGGACCACCGATAACAAATCGTCCGGTTGGATTAATATAATACTTTGTATCTGAATCCAACAAATCAGGGTCAATAATAACTTTAATTACTTTTTCAATCATATCATCTTGAATTTGTTTCAATTCCGTTTTTTCATCATGTTGTGTAGAAATAACAACAGTGTCAATTCTAAATGGTTGACCTTTATCATTATATTCAACAGTTACCTGTGCCTTAGCATCAGGTCTTAAGTATTCTAATTCCTTATTTTTTCGTAAACTTGCAACACGTTGCATTAATTTGTGACTAATTGAAATCGGTAATGGCATGAGTTCCGGTGTTTCGTCTACCGCATATCCGAACATTAATCCTTGATCACCTGCACCAATCTGATCTAAAGGATCTAAATCACCGTTTTTAGTTTCTAAAGATGTATCAACACCTAATGCAATATCAGGAGATTGTTCATCTATAGCAACCATAACAGCACAATTATCACCATCAAAACCAACTTGTGAATTAATATATCCAATTTCCTTAATAGTTCGTCTTACTACCTGCTGAATATCAACGTAGGCATTTGTTGATATTTCACCAACTACAAGAACTAAACCAGTTGTTACAGTTGTTTCGCAAGCAACCCTAGCATTAGGATCCTTTTCTAAAAGTGCATCTAATATTGCATCACTTATTTGATCTGCAACCTTATCCGGATGACCCTCTGATACCGATTCTGACGTGAATAGATGTTTTTCAGTCATTTTTATCTCCTTAAAGTAAATAAAATTAAAAAAAGAACCTCAACTATAAAAGTTTAGGTTCCAATAATACCTGTGACGGTCCTAACCGGATTTGAACCGGTGATCTTCCGCGTGACAGGCGGACGTAATAACCCCTATACCATAGGACCAATTGCGGGAGCAGGATTTGAACCTACGACCTTCGGGTTATGAGCCCGACGAGCTACCAGACTGCTCCATCCCGCGATAATATTAAACTGACCCGTACGGGATTTGAACCCATGTTACCGCCGTGAAAGGGCGGTGTCTTAACCACTTGACCAACGGGTCATAACACGAAAAACGGAGAAGGAGGGATTCGAACCCTCGCGCCATTTTCACGACCTACACCCTTAGCAGGGGCGCCTCTTCAGCCACTTGAGTACTTCTCCATAAATTATTGATGGGCCTAAATGGACTCGAACCATCGACCTCACGCTTATCAGGCGTGCGCTCTAAACCAGCTGAGCTATAGGCCCAAAATCATAAAAGCGGGTGACGAGAATCGAACTCGCGACAACAGCTTGGAAGGCTGTGGTTTTACCACTAAACTACACCCGCAAAATATTATAAATAAATGGCGCAGGACAGAATCGAACTGCCGACACATGGAGCTTCAATCCATTGCTCTACCAACTGAGCTACTGAGCCATTAAACGGTCCTAACCGGATTTGAACCGGTGATCTTCCGCGTGACAGGCGGACGTAATAACCCCTATACCATAGGACCTTCGATGGAGGTTACAGGGCTTGAACCTGTGACCCTCTGCTTGTAAGGCAGACGCTCTCCCAACTGAGCTAAACCTCCAACATACACTATTTACTTTATATGACCCGTACGGGATTTGAACCCATGTTACCGCCGTGAAAGGGCGGTGTCTTAACCACTTGACCAACGGGTCAATTTGCAACGGAGAATAAGGGATTCGAACCCTTGAAACAGGAAACCCGTTTACATGATTTCCAATCATGCTCCTTAGACCAACTCAGACAATTCTCCACATTACAAAATAAAAACTCCGGCAGTAGGACTCGAACCTGCGACATCTTGATTAACAGTCAAGCGCTCTACCAACTGAGCTATGCCGGAATAAAATAATAAAAAAAGCATGGCAACGTCCTACCCTCGCAGGGGGCGACCCCCAACTACTCTTGGCGCTAAGAAGCTTAACTTCTGTGTTCG